>NZ_RAWL01000171.1:0-17169 GCF_003668885.1 Corallococcus sp. AB049A
GCAGGGCACGGGGCGGGGGGAAGCGCTTGAAGCCATCGACGTCCACCCCTGAGGCCGCGCGGCCACCGCCGCCCGTGCGCCGGGTGTTGATGACCGCCGACACGGTGGGGGGCGTCTGGTCCTACGCGCTGGAGCTGTGCCGCGCGCTCTGTGCCCGGGGCGTGCGCGTGGAGCTGGCCACGATGGGCGCGCCGCTGTCCTCCAGTCAGTGGCAGGAGGCCCGAGCGTTGCCCGGGCTCACGGTGCACGAGAGCACCTGGCGGCTGGAGTGGATGGACGCGCCCTGGGACGACGTGCGCGCCGCCGGTGAGTGGCTGCTGGAGCTGGAGGCCCGGCTGTCGCCGGACGTGGTGCACCTCAACGGCTACTGCCATGGCGCGCTGCCAGTTCGTGCACCGGTGCTGGTGGTGGCGCACTCGTGCGTCCTCTCCTGGTGGGAGGCGGTGAAGCGCGAGCCCGCGCCAGAGCGTTACGAGCGCTACCGCGCGGAGGTGGCGAAGGGGCTCCACGCGGCCTCCGTCGTGGTGGCGCCCACGCGGGCCATGCTGGAGGCCGTCCGGCGGCACTACGGCGCGCTCCCCGACGCGCGGATCATCCCCAACGCTCGGCGCGCGGAGGACTTCGTGCCCGCCACCAAGGAACCCTTCGTGCTCGCGGCGGGACGGCTGTGGGACGAAGCGAAGAACCTGACCGCGCTGGAGGCCGCCGCACAGGAGCTTCCGTTCCCCATCCATGTCGCGGGAGACGCCACCCCGCCAGGCAACGGCGCGGTCGCGACGACGCGGAGCACCCGGCCCCTGGGCCACCTTCCGCCTCCCGTGCTCGCACGGTGGATGGCGCGCGCGTCCGTGTACGCGCTGCCCGCGCGCTACGAACCCTTTGGCCTGTCCGCGCTGGAGGCCGCGCTCGCCGGGTGCGCGCTGGTGCTGGGTGACATCCCCAGCCTGCGCGAGGTGTGGGGAGACGCCGCGCGCTTCGTGCCGCCGGACGACCCCCGGGCCCTGGCACGGACCCTGCGCTTCCTCATGAGCCACCCCGCCGAGCGTGAATCCCTGGCGGCGCGGGGCCGCCAGCGCGCGCTCACCTTCACCTCCGAGCGGATGGTGGAGGCGTACCTCCAACTCTACGCGGGCCTGCTCCGGCCCGAACGCCGAGTGTCCTGACGAACCGAGGAGTCCCACCACCCATGCGTGTCATCCTCTTCTGCCACTCCCTGCTGTCCGACTGGAACCACGGCAACGCCCACTTCCTGCGCGGCGTGGTGTCAGAGCTGTCCTCGCGAGGCCACTCCGTGCGCGTGCTCGAACCCGCGGACGCGTGGAGCTTCCAGAACCTCCTGGAGGAGCCCCTCGGCCTGGCCGCCCTCAACGAGGTCCGCGTCCACTACCCGCACGTGCGCCCGGAGCGCTACGTCCCCAACGCGCTGGACCTGGAGGCCGTGCTCGACGGCGCGGACCTGGTGCTGGTGCATGAGTGGACCCCGCCGGACCTGGTGCGCCGCATCGGGGAGCACCGCCGCGACGGCGGCCGCTTCCGGCTCCTCTTCCATGACACCCACCACCGGGGCGTCACGACGCCCGAAGGAATGGCCGGCTACGACCTGTCCCAGTACGACGGCGTGCTCGCCTTCGGAGACGTGCTCCGGGACCTCTACCTGGAGAAGGGCTGGACGCAGCACGCGTGGACCTGGCACGAGGCCGCCGACGTGCGCGTGTTCCACCCGCACCCGCGCAACCGCGAGGTCCGGGACCTGGTCTGGGTCGGCAACTGGGGCGACGACGAGCGCACGAAGGAGCTGGAGGAGTTCCTGCTGGAGCCGGTGCGCACGCTGGACCTGACGGCGCGGGTGCACGGCGTGCGCTATCCCGCCCCCGCCCTGCGAGCCCTCTTCGACGCGGGCATCGAGTACGCCGGCTGGTTGCCCAACCACCGCGTGCCGCTGGCCTTCTCCCAGGCGCGCGTCACCGTGCACATCCCCCGGCGTCCCTACGCCACGCGGCTGCCCGGCATCCCCACCATCCGCCCCTTCGAGGCGCTGGCGTGCGGCATCCCGCTGGTGTCCGCCCCCTGGGAGGACTCGGAGGGACTGTTCACCGCGGGCCGGGACTACCTCGTCGCCCGAGACGGAGCGGAGATGCGGCGCCACCTGGCCGCGCTCATCGCGGACCGGGAGATGCGGCACGCCTTCGCGGAGGCCGGCCTGCGCACGGTCCTGTCGCGCCACACCTGCGCGCACCGCGTGGAGGCCCTGCTGGGCATCTGCCAGTCCCTGGGCATGTCCTCCGACGTGCTCCATCCGCTGTCCTCCGAAAGGGTCCCCGCATGAGCCACGGCCTGCGCATCGCCTTCTTTGGTTCGAGCCTGGTGTCCGCCTACTGGAACGGCGCGGCCACCTACTACCGGGGCCTCATCCGCGCCCTGCACGCGCGCGGACACCACGTCACCTTCTATGAACCGGACGCCTACGGCCGGCAGCAGCACCGCGACCTGCAGGACCCGGACTGGGCCCGCGTCGTCGTCTATTCCAACGACCGGGGCTCCGTGGACGAGTGCCTGGACGACGCCTTCGGCGTGGACGTGGTGGTGAAGGCCAGCGGCGTGGGCACCTTCGACGCGTACCTGGAGGCGCAGGTGCTGGAGCTGCGCCGCTCCGGCACGCAGGTGGTGTTCTGGGACGTGGACGCGCCCGCCACGCTGGAGCGCGTGGCGAAGGACGCGAAGGACCTCTTCCGCCCGCTCATCCCGCGCTACGACCACATCCTCACGTACGGCGGCGGCGCGCCGGTGGTGAACGCGTACCGCGAGCTGGGCGCGAAGCAGTGCGTGCCCATCTACAACGCGCTGGATCCGGACACGCACCACCCCGTGCCGCCCGAACCGCGCTTCGCCGGCGACCTGGCCTTCCTGGGCAACCGGCTGCCGGACCGCGAGGCGCGCGTAGACGCCTTCTTCCTCAAGGCCGCGGAGGCGCTGCCCCAGTCCCGCCTGCTCCTGGGCGGCAGCGGCTGGGAGGACCGCGTCGTGCCCGCCAACGTCGTGCGCCTGGGCCACGTCTACACGCAGGACCACAACGCGCTGAACTGCTCGGCGCGCGCGGTGCTCAACATCCACCGCGACAGCATGGCCCGCTTCGGCTTCTCACCGGCCACGCGCGTCTTCGAGGCCGCGGGCGCGGGCGCCTGCCTCATCACCGACGCCTTCGAGGGCGTGGAGCAGTTCCTGGAGCCCGGCCGCGAGGTCCTGGTGGCCCACTCCGGAGAAGAGGTCGCCGAGCACGTGAAGCGCCTCACCCCGGAGGACGCCCGGCGCATGGGGCAGGCGGCGCTGCGGCGCGTGCTGGCCGGGCACACGTACGCGCACCGCGCGCTGGAGGTGGAGGCGGCGCTGGGCTACCGCGCCCCGGCCTGGGGAGGACCGGTGTGATGGAGCCCGCGCGCATGCACATCGTCATCCTGGGGCTGTCCATCACCTCCAGCTGGGGCAACGGCCACGCCACCACGTACCGGGCGCTGGTGCGGGAGCTGGCGCGGCGCGGGCACGACGTGCTCTTCCTGGAGCGGGACGTGCCCTGGTACGCCGCGCACCGCGACCCGGGCGGCACCTGGCCCGGGCGCACGGAGCTGTACGCCAGCCTGGACGACCTGCGCGAGCGCTTCACCTCCGAGGTCCGCAAGGCCGACCTCGTGGTGGTGGGCTCCTACGTGCCGCAGGGCGTGGACGTGGGCGCGTGGGTGCAGGGCACCGCGAAGGGCGTCACGGCCTTCTACGACATCGACACGCCCGTCACGCTGGCGAAGCTCGAGCGCGGGGACTTCGAATACCTCGCGCCCCACCAGGTGCCCGGCTACCAGCTCTATCTGTCCTTCACCGGCGGGCCCACGCTCCAGCGGATTGAACGGGAGCTGGGCTCGCCCGCGGCGCGGCCGCTCTACTGCTCCTGCGATCCGGAGCTGTATGGCCCGTGCGAGGGAAGGCCGCGCTGGGACCTGGGCTACCTGGGCACGTACAGCGACGACCGGCAGCCGGTGCTGGAGCGGTTGATGCTGGACGCCGCGCGCGGCTGGCCCGAAGGGCGCTTCGTCGTGGCCGGGCCCCAGTACCCGGAAGGCCTGGCGTGGCCGTCCAACGTGGAGCGCGTGCAGCACCTGCCGCCGCCGGAGCACGCGGCCTTCTACACCGCCCAGCGTTTCACCCTGAACGTCACCCGCGCGGACATGGTGCGCGCGGGGCACTCGCCGAGCGTGCGGCTGTTCGAGGCGGCCGCGTGCGGCGTGCCCATCATCAGCGACGCGTGGGAGGGGCTGGACACGTTCTTCACACCGGGGCTCGAAATCCTGGTGTCGCACGACGCGCGGGAGACGCTGCTCTACCTGCGTGAGCTGCCGGAATCAGAGCGCCAGGCGGTGGGCCAGCGGGCCCGGGCGCGGGTGCTCGCCGAGCACACGGCGGCGCACCGCGCGCGGACGCTGGAGCGGTATGCACGGGAGGCCGCTTCCGGCCGGGTGGCCTGAGAGAGCGGCGTGAAGGGGGAGCCGTATGCGGATCGCCGTCATCGGGACGGGCTATGTGGGGCTGGTCGCGGGCACGTGCTTCTCCGAGTCCGGCCACGACGTCACGTGCGTGGACGTGGAGAAGGCGAAGGTGGCGGCGCTCAACCGGGGCGAGCTGCCCATCTATGAGCCGGGCCTGGAGGAGCTGGTGCGCCGCAACCGCGACGCCGGGCGGCTGCACTTCACCACCGACCTGCCCGAAGCGGTGGGAGGCGCGACGGTGGTGTTCATCGCGGTGGGCACGCCCATGGGCGAGTCCGGCGGCGCGGACCTTCAATACGTGCTGGCCGCGGCGGAGGCCGTGGGCCGGGCGCTCAGGCACTACACGGTGGTGGTGGACAAGAGCACCGTGCCGGTGGGCACCGCGGACCGGGTGCGGGAGGTCATCGCGCGCAACACCGGGCATGACTTCGACGTCGTCTCCAACCCGGAGTTCCTGAAGGAGGGCGCCGCGCTGGAGGACTTCCTCAAGCCGGACCGGGTCGTCATCGGCGCGGACTCCGAGCAGGCCCGCCGCATCATGGGCGAGCTGTACGCGCCCTTCGTCCGCACGGAGAGCCCCATCCTGTTCATGGACCCGCGCTCCGCGGAGCTGACGAAGTACGCGGCCAACGCGATGCTCGCCACGCGCATCTCCTTCATGAACGACGTGGCCGCGCTCTGTGAGCGCGTGGGCGCGGACGCGGACCAGGTGCGCCGGGGCGTGGGCGCGGACAAGCGCATCGGCTATGCGTTCCTGCACCCGGGCATCGGCTACGGGGGCAGCTGCTTCCCCAAGGACGTGCGCGCGCTGATGGCCACCGCGCGGGACGTGGGGCTGGAGCTGGACCTCCTGCGCGCGGTGGAGGCCACCAACGCCCGGCAGAAGAAGAGCCTGCTCGCGAAGGCGCTCCGCCACTACGGAGACGTGTCCCGTCACACCTTCGCGGTGTGGGGCCTGGCCTTCAAACCCAGGACGGACGACATGCGCGAGGCGCCGTCCGTGGACCTCATCGAAGGGCTGCTGGACGCGGGCGCGCGCGTGCAGTGCCACGACCCGGTGGCGGGCGAGGCCGCGCGGCGCTGCTTCGCGGACCGCGTGTCCTACGCCTCCACCTGCTACGACGCGGCGGAGGGCGCCGACGGCCTCTTCCTCGTCACCGAGTGGAGCGAGTTCCGCCACCCGGACCTGCGCCGCCTGAAGTCGCTGATGCGCCGCCCGGTCATCTTCGACGGCCGCAACGTCTTCGACCCGGAGCAGGCGCGCGGCGAGGGCTTCACCTACTTCGGCGTCGGCCGGGGTTGAAAACCGGCGCGGCGGGACATCACCTGGCGCCGCAAGTGGGCGCGCGTCCATGGAGCCCGTGCGCGAGGCGGCACGCAGGCTCGTCGCTCGCGGCGTGCTGGACATCGTGCAGGGGGGCAGGGTGGTGGACCCATCCACCGCGCGCGGCCCCATCCGGCTGCGGCTGCGCCCCTGAGGCCCGGCCACCGGACAGGTCGTTCACGCGCGGTGCAATCGCGCTTGCGCGCACATGGAGGGTCCGGCTACGCGCCGCCCCATGGCCCACGACAAGAAGCCCGCGTTCGACATCATCCTGTGGGGTGCCACGGGATTCACCGGCCGCCTGGTGGCGGAGTACCTGGCGCGCACGCAGGACACCCACCAGGCGAAGTGGGCCATCGCCGGCCGTGACGAGGCGAAGCTGGACCAGGTCCGCTCGGAGCTGGCGAAGGTGCGGCCGGAGTTCGCGGACCTGCCGGTGGTGCTGGCGGACGCGAAGGACGCGGCCTCGCTGGACGCGATGGTGGCGAGAGCGCGCGTCATCATCTCCACCGTGGGCCCCTACGCGCGCTACGGCAACGAGCTGGTGGCCGCGTGCGTCCGCGCCGGCACGGACTACTGCGACCTGACGGGCGAGGTGCAGTGGATGCGCAAGACCATCGACACGCACGAGGCCCAGGCGCGGCAGACGGGCGCGCGCATCGTGCACACCTGCGGCTTCGACTCCATCCCCTCCGACCTGGGCACGCTGATGGTCCAGGACTACATGCGCGAGAAGCACGGCGGCCACTGCGACCAGGTGCGCTTCCACCTGACGCGCATGCGCGGCGGCTTCAGCGGCGGCACCATCGCCAGCATGATGGACACCCTGGCGGCGGTGAAGGCCGACCCGTCCCTCAAGAAGGTGCTCACCAGCGCCCACGCCCTGGACCCCGAGCCCTCCCGTGGCACCAAGGAGGAGCGCGACCTGGCCACGGTGAAGAAGAGCCCGGACACGGGCACGTGGACCGCGCCCTTCGTGATGGCCTCCGTCAACACGCGCGTCGTGCGCCGCTCCAACGCGCTGTTGGGCTACCCGTGGGGACGCGACTTCTTCTACTCGGAGGTCTCCGACTTCGGGCCCGGGCCCAAGGGCATGGCGCTGGCCGCCGCGACCACCGCGGGGCTGGGCGGCTTCATGGTCCTGTCCAACGTGGACCCCGTGCGGGAGCTGCTGGAGAAGCACGTGCTGCCCGCGCCGGGCCAGGGCCCGTCCGCCACCGCGCGCGAGCGCGGCCTCTTCGAGGTGCGGCTTTTGGGTGAAGGCCAGTCACCCAAGAGCGGCCAGCGCGTGAAGGTGGAGGGCAAGGTCGCTTCAGCCGGAGACCCGGGCTACCAGGCCACGGCGCGCATGCTGGCGGAGTCCGCGCTGTGCCTCGCCTTCGACAACACGCCCAAGCGGGGCGGTGTCCTCACCCCCGCGTCCGCCATGGGCATGGTGCTGGTGGAGCGCCTGCGCAAGGCGGGCATGACGTTCGAAGTGCACGACCGCGCTTGAGCGGGCCTCAGTCGCGCAGGTAGTGGCAGGTGTAGCCGCCGGGGTTCTTCACCAGGTAGTCCTGGTGGTAGCCCTCGGCGGGCACCCACTCCCCGGCGGCGGCAATCTGCGTGACGACGGGCCGGGACCACTTGCCGGACTTGTTCACGCGGGCCTTCACCGCCTCCGCCGTCTGCCGCTGCGCGTCCGACAGGTAGAAGATGGCGGAGCGGTACTGCGTGCCCACGTCGTTGCCCTGGCGGTTGAGCGTCGTCGGGTCGTGCATGCGGAAGAACCACTTCTCCAGCAGCGCCTCGTACGTCAGCAGCTTCGGGTTGAAGACGACGCGCACGGCCTCCGCGTGCCCCGTCTCCCCGGTGTGCACGTCCTCGTAGGTGGCGCCCCTCAACGCGCCGCCCGTGTAGCCAACCTCCGTGTCGATGACGCCCGGGATCTTCCGCAGGATGTCCTCCATGCCCCAGAAGCAGCCACCGGCCAGGTACGCCGTCTCGCGCGTGGCCTCCGTGGGGGCCGTGGCCTTCGCCAGCACGACGGCGCCCGCGGCGGGGGCGAGCGCGCCCTGGGGCTCACCCGGGGCCGCGCGGCCGAACGCCGGCAGCCACGAGCCATAGCCCTTCGCGGCCAGCTCGTTGACGGGGATGAAGCGCAGCGACGCGGAGTTGATGCAGTAGCGCAGGCCCGTGGGCTCCGGCCCGTCCTCGAAGACGTGGCCCAGGTGCGAGTCGCCGTCCTTCGAGCGCACCTCCACGCGCTCCATGCCCAGCGTGCTGTCTCGCTTCTCCACCACGTGGGCCTTGTCCAGCGGGCGGGTGAAGCTGGGCCAGCCGGTGCCGGACTCGAACTTGTCGCGCGAGGAGAACAGCGGCTCGCCGCTCACCACGTCGACGTAGAGCCCCTCCTCGTGGTTGTTCCAGAAGGCGTTGCGGAAGGGAGGCTCGGTGGCCTCGTGCTGCGTCACCTGGTAGGCCAGGGGAGACAGGGTGCGCTTCAGCTCCGCGTCGGACGGCTTCGCGTACTTGCGGCCGTCCTGCACCGGGGCGGACGCGGTGGCCTGGGGCTTCGAGCCGGGCGGAGCGCCGCGCGCCTCGGTGCAGGCGCTGAGCACGGCGGCCAGCACCAGCGCGGCGGGCCACAGCCGGCGGGCCCAGGGCAGCCGGGTGGAAGGGGACACTGCACGGACGGAAGACATGGGTCGCGAAGCCTCCGGGCGCCGTCATGAAACAGGGCGCTCTTCCCTGAGTACGCGGGACCCCCGGGGACGGTTACCGCGAGCACCGGCCAGCCGGGCGGGCCGTCCCGTGGACTCCCGGAGGGCCGGGCAGTGGCCGCCCGGAACTGGAGGCGTTACGTTTCCCCACCACCGGGGAGGCAGCCGATGAGCCGGGCACGCGGACCGCGAGGTCCAATCGGGCGGGTGACGGGCATCTCGCGCGCGGAAGGCGCCAACGTCATCCTTCGCATCCGGGCCCTCCAGGGCGTGGAGGCCGCGGCGCCGGTGGCGGAGCGCAACGCGCCCCGGCGCTCCTTCGCGGAGGTGATGGAGCGCCACGCGCAGGGGCTGAACTCCGCGGAGCCCCTGCCGTTCCCCGTGGCGCCCAAGCCCCTGCCGCCGCCCGTGCGCGGCTACGAGGACGAAGAGGCGATGACCGCGGAGCCCGCCCCCGACACCTTCGTCGGGCTCATGTGGTCCAAGCTGAAGCGCTCGCGCTGAGAGCCCCTACCACCACGTCGCCGCGAGCCCACCCAGGGACACGTAGTCCTGGCTGGCGACGTCGTTGGCCGGGTGAGGATCCGCCGGGACGCTGAGCGTCCGGGTGGCGGTGATGCGGTAGGACAGGCCCAGGCTGGAGCGCGGCAGCGGCGCGGAGAACCGCAGGACGGCGGAGTCACCCACGGCGAGCGGCCCCACCTCGCACTGGAGCGCGCCGGCCGTCATCAGGCAGTCCCGGGTGGAGGCCAGCAGGCCCGGCGGCAGGGCCACGGTGATGACGGCGCGGGTGAGCGGATCCGGCCCGTGCTGCGTGACGGTGAGCGTGTAGTCCAGGCGCGGCGTGGCCCCGCCCTTCCGGGGGACGGCGGTGAGCGTCACCCCCACGTCCGAGGACGCGGCGGCCCTCAGCACGGACACGTCATGGCCCCGGGCATTCGCGGTGACGACGTCCGGCTTCAGGTCGCCGTCCAGGAGCCCCACCGCCACCGCCGAGGGCCCATCCCCGGTGGGAAGGCGCGTGGGCGCGCCGAAGGCGCCACGGCCCAGGCCGGGCAGGAGGGACACGGTGTTCTCCGCGGAGTTGGCGGTGATGAGGTCCAGCGTCCCGTCGCCGTCGAAGTCGCCGGCCGCGACGAAGTACGGCCCGCCCTCCACGGGGAAGTCCTGACGGGAGGGGAACGCGCCGGTGCCGTTGCCGCGCAGCACGGACACGCTCCGGCTCCGGAAGTTCGCGGTGACCAGGTCCAGCTTCCCGTCGCGGTCCACGTCCTCCACCGCGATGGAGTAGGGCGCGTTGCCCGTGGCGTAGTCGCGGCGAGGCTGGAACGTCCCGTCCCCGTTGCCGAGCAGCACCGACACCGTGTCCACGAAGTTCGCGGTGACGAGGTCCGCCTTCCCGTCGTGGTTGACGTCACCCACCGCGACCGCGAACGGGTTGGTGCCGGTGGCCACGTCCTTCTGGGGCACGAACTGGCCCGAGCCCCGGTTGAGCAGCACCGACACGGAGTCGTCCAGCGCGTTGGCCGTCACCACGTCCAGCTGGCCGTCACCGTCGACGTCGCCCACGTCCACGGACGAGGGCTCCGCGCCCACGGAGTGGTCGGTCCGCGCGCCGAACGTCCCGTCGCCGCGCCCCAGGAGCACGGACACGGTGCCGCCGTAGTGGCTGGTGACCGCGTCCAGGTGGCCATCCCCGTCGAGGTCCCCCACCGCGACGGCGCCGGGCAGCGCGCCGGTGGACTGCTCCATGCCGGCAGCGAACGTCCCGTCCCCCAGGCCGCGCAGCACGGACACGGTGCCCGCGGTGTGGTTGGCGGTGATGACGTCCTGACGCCCGTCCTCGTCGAAGTCGCCCAGGGCCACGGCGCGCGGGCCCCGCCCCGTGGGTGAGGCCCGGGGCCCGTCCAGCAGCGGTTGTGGCGAGCCGACCACCATGCGCGGCAGGGCCGTGGCCATCAGCGCCAGGACGCTGAACAGCAGCACGCCCGCATGAGCCATTCGTGGGTGTCGCATGTCCTTCCCCCTCTTCATCCACGGCCTGAACCGGCAAGGCCGTATGAACGCGGTTTCCATGACATCCCCGCGTGATGGGAAAGAAGTAAGAAGGGGCGCCGGGTGGGGCCATGCGTCGCGGGTGTCGGACGGGTGGCGGGGAGTGGACAGGGGAATGCTCCCGGAGGGACGGCTTGCGCGCGGGGTAGGCTGGACCGGTCCATGTCCCGTCCGTCCGAAACGCCGCCTTCCGCCCGCCAGCCGCTGGTGGTCACCACATCGGACCGGGTGGACGCACCGCTCGCACAGCGTGCGCGGAGCGCGGCGGAGGAGGTGGGGGTGCCGTATGTGGAGCGTCACCACAAGCTGCCCCTGAAGAAGCTGCTCACCGACACGGCGGACGCGCTGGTCGTCTTCGAGTCCACGGCGGTGTCCCTGGTGGACGCGGAAGGCACGCTGCGCTTCTCACCGGGCCTGGCGCACCTGCGGGTGAAGCAGCTGGATGCGGGCGTGATGGAGGACCAGTTGGTGCGCGTCGCGGGGCTGCGCGAAGGGGAGCGCGTGCTGGACTGCACCCTGGGGCTGGGCGCGGACGCGCAGGTGGCGGCGAGGCTGGTGGGGCCGGGCGGGAGCGTCACCGCGCTGGAGAAGAGCCCGGCGCTCTACCTGCTGGTGCGTCACGGACTGGAGGGGCTGGAGCGCCACCCGGCCTCCTGCCCGGTGCAGGTGGTGCACGCGGACGCGGCGGCGTATCTGCGCGCGCTGCCGGACGGTGCGTTCGACGTGGTGCTCTTCGATCCGATGTTCGAGCGCGAGCGCAAGTCCTCCTCCGCGTTCGAAGCGCTGCGCCGCCACGCGGACTATTCGCCGCTGACGCGCGACACGGTGGACGAGGCCCGGCGCGTGGCACGCCGGTGGGTGGTGCTGAAGGGCTCGCGCTACTCGAAGGACTTCAAGAAGCTGGGCATCACCCCGGAGCCCGCGAGGCCCAACGCCACGGTGTTGTGGGCCCGACTGCCCGGCTCGGGGAATCCAGTACATCCTGGTGGGGCCGGAAGTCCCTGATAGCGTCCCGGACGGCAGTGACTCACACCGGGAGCGACACATGAAGACGCTGAAGCGCGGGCTGTTGCTGATGGGCTGTCTGCTGGGGACCGTGGGCTGTGGCGTGGAGGCCCCCGAGGAGGGCGCTCCGGTGCAGGAGGACGCGCAGGAGGTGTCCGCGCAGGCCGGCTGCATCCCCGGCCAGACGCGCACCATCAAGGTGGGCTGCTGCACGCCCACGCTGGAGCGCCGGCAGAATCAGATCTGCACCAACTCCGCGGGCTCCTGGAGCAACTCCGGCTCCAGCTACTGCGGCGGCTCGACCCTGAACTGCTACGGCGGCTGAGCAGGATGATCGAGGCGCGGTGACCCCTTCTGGGCGGAAGCAACGTTCGCGCAGGGTGGTCCACAGGGCCTCGTGGGTGGATCGTCGGCGTGAAGGAGGCCGAGCCCATCCCCTCTCTCTCGGGTCGTAAGCTCCGGCGCAACGGGACCGAGGCTCCGCCCCTCGACGCAAGGGCATGCCTCAGGCGCATCATCCTCCGGCTCGACGGCTGCCACGGGCGCACCGAGGCTGCCCTCTTTGATGGGGTGGGGCTCGGGGGCCGCGGGTATCCGAGGCGCAGGTGCGAATGCATCCAGTACAAGGTCATCGTGTGCCTTCATCAGCGCCGGCAGGTCGTGCTGGATGGCCCGCGTATCGCGATCATGCAGGGCATCCTTCGCGCAGTTGGCCCACTGGCGCAGCGGCTCACCTCCCAGAAGGGGCAGCAACTGGGCCGCGCCGACCATGAAGGCCCGCTGCAGGGACTGCACGAGGAGCACGTGCCCGGGCCGGTCCGCTACCCGGGCCGCCAGCCGCAGCAACTCGAATTCCACCTGGGCGCAGGAAGCCCCCGACTCCCAGCGCGCCGCGTCCCAAAGTCCGAAGCAGATGCTCCCCAGTTGGTCCAGGTCCCGCTTGGAGGCCCGTGCGCAGCAGTCGGACAGCAGCTCCACCAGCACCTGCCGCCGGAGACTGAAGTAGCCCTCCAGGAGCCACCGGGCATCCGGCGAGCGCGTGTCATGCAGCGCCAGGCCCAGGTTCTCCAGCGTCAGGGACTCATCCAGTGGCACCGCGCGCGTCTTGCGTCCAGGCCGCTGCACCACCACGCCCCGCGCCGCCAGCCGCCGCAGCGCTTCACGCGTGGTGCCCCGGCAGACGTCATAGTGCCGCGCCAGCTTCGCTTCCGAGCCGAACTGCCCGCTCGGGTGAATCCGTCCCAGCGCGATGTCGCGCTCAATCTGCGCTTCCACGTACGCCACGAGCCCGCCGTGTCCCATCCCCATTCCCCCTCCTCGTCACAGCATGGCCATCCAACCACAGGGGTCTGACATGGACGCGTGAGGCCCCCTCCGGAGCCGGACGAAAAAAACCTGTCCGACTGTCGGACAGGTTTTTCGGCAACCGCCCCCGGGCGGGCGTCTCTGCCCGTGACTCACCGTGGCATCTGCCCACGAATGGCAGCGTGCCCCTGGCGGCAATCGCTGTCACGGGCCTCATGCGCCGGAAGCCAGTCCGACAGTCGGACTGGTTTTGAGGGAACCCGGTTCAGGTAGGGGCGTCCGGCCGCATCCCTTCTTGGTGCCCGCGAGTACGTCGTTGCACGCTGCCGGGTGGGTGTGGCCTGGGACTTCATTTGGCGGAAACCTGTCTGACTGCTGGACCGATCTGGCGGCGCCCGGGTCTGGCCAAGCGCCTCTTCGCGTGGCTCTGTCCTGACGTCCCTGCCGGCGCATCGGTCGCGGGCCACCGCTGCACTCCGTGATGCACGTGTCCTTGGCTTCATACGGCGCGAACCTGTCCGACTGTCGGACAGGTTTTGATGGAACCGGGCCCGGGCGGGCAGCTTCATCCGTGGACCGGTTTGACGCCCGTCCATGCACGACGTCGCGGCTTATTGCCGCGCTCTGCGATGTGTCTGTCTTCACGGAGAGATTCGGATCGCAGGCTTGCTGGCGACCTGATTGGCCAGCGCTTCTGGCGGGCGGGAACGCCTCAGGCCCGCTTGAAGGCGCTGGCGTCCGGCAGACCGCTGCCGCTCAGGTCCGCGCCCATGGCGGTGAGGACTCCGGAGAAGATGTCCGGCTCGTTGGACGTGAGCTTTCCCGGCTGCGGCGCTCCAGTGCGCGCGTCGAAGCCGTAGGTGAGCGTGGTGTTCGGATCCACGCCCCCCAGCACGGTGTTGCCCTTCACCATGGGCGACAGCAGGAGGAAGCCGTTGTTGAGGTCGTGGCCTGAACCGAACTCCGTGGCGCCGGAGGGCCGTGGGCGCGTGCGGCCGAACTCCGTGGCCACGTAGATGAGCGTGCGGTCCCACATGGACTCGCCCGTCTGCGCGTCGAAGGGCTCCGCCTTCAGCAGCGTGATGAGCGAATCCACCGTGGACAGGATGCGCGCCCACATGAAGGCCTGGCCGCCCCGGTGGTCGTTGTGGCTGATGTCGAACGCGAGCGGCGGATTGGCGATGCCGTTGGGCCCGCCCACCGCGACGTTGAAGTCCGGCCCCAGCGTCACCGACACGGACACGCGGTACTTGAGGAGCAGGAACGCGAGCGCCGCCTGACCCTGCACCGGGTCGGTAAAGAAGCCGGGGAACACCTCGCGCAGCCGCGCCCCGTCCGGTGAGCTCGCAAGTCCGTACTTCGACAGCGGGATGGCCGGCAGGTCCGGCAGGACGTTGAGCTTCGTGATGAGGTCCAGCGCCTCCAGCTTCGGCTGCTGCACGCCACGCTGCTCGCTCCAGCGCTTCAGCGCGGCGCTGTCCTGGAACGTGCGGCCGAAGATGGACTTCGAATCCAGCGCGTCCCGCGTGCTCCGCGCCAGCGCGATGACGTCTTTCGACGGCGCTCCCGCGATGCCTCGCGAGCCGTCCAGGCCCAGGGGCCACAGGGACGGGTTGACCACGGGCTCGCCGAAGCAGGACAGGGGCAGGCTGTCATCGGTGCCGCGCTCGGCGTAGCCGCCGGTGCCCATGTTGACGTTGGGCAGCGGCACGCCGCCTCCCCACTGGAGCGCGACGGCCTCCTGGAGCGTGCGGCCCCGCCAGGCGCCGTTGCCGGTGAGCGAGCGCTTCTGCGCGATGCCGTGGTTCACGGACGTGCCCACGGAGGTGGCCACCAGCATCTCGTGCGCGTGCTTCTTCACGAACGCCAGCTGGTCGGTGTTGACCGGGATGTTGATGCTCCCCAGCCGCGAGTTGCTGTACTTCACCGCGCGGAACGGGCTGTCCGCCACGCCCTGCACCTGCGCGTCCGGGAAGGTGTTGAGCCCCGCGGCGTTGGCGGACTCGGACTGGCGCACCGCGAGGAAGCTGTCCACGATGGACGCGCCCCCCGCCGCCCCGATGACGATGAGGAACTTCGGCTTGCCGTCGAGCCTGTCGCGTTGCTGGCCCAGCTTCTCCAGGGACTCAGGCGTCTGGAGCGAGTCCCGGCAGCCGGAGAGGAAGGGCGCAAGCGTGGTGCCCGCGGCGCAGAGCGACAGGGCTCGCAGCATCTCGCGGCGCGACAGCCGGCCCGTGGTCTTGAGCGTCATGGCGTGGGTTCCTCAGTAGAAGACGGCTTCGGCGGAAGAGAAGACGGCGAGACACGCGGCCTGCATCCAGGCGACGCCCGGAGTGGCCACGCCAGTGGCCTGCACGTCGGCGGACAGCCGGACCAGCGTGTCCCGCTCGTCCTGCGTCGGGTCTCGCAGCCACGCGCGGCGCACCAGGGACGTCACCGCCGTGGCCACGGCGGGGCTCGCGGCATCCGCCAGCTTGCCGTCCGCGGTGAGCACCACGCCCTTGAACACCACCGCGGAGGCAGGCGTCTTCACGTCCAGCGCGATGCGCGCGTTGCACGCGGAGAGCACGGTGCGCTCCACGGCGATGGGCGTGGTGGCGCCCGTGACGGAGGCGGTCTCGTAGACGCTGTGCTCGTAGGGGTCCACGCCGCCCAGCGCCACGCCGTGCACGTTCTGGCAGGGGTACTGGCCCAGTTCGTTGCACACGGACGCCGCGGGTAGCTCCAGCGCCTGGGCCAGGTCGAGCGACAGGCGCTCGGGGCCCTTGAAGCGCAGGTTCCCCTTCTGGGACTTCGCGACGCCGCCGTCCCACACGGGCGTGACGCCGGGGTTCGCGTCCGGGCCCAGGTCGACTGCGGGCGGGATTTTATCGGAGCAGCCCGTGAGGAGCAGACAGGTCAACAGCAGGCGTTCAGGGCGCACCGTAGGCCTCCGTGCGGATGAGGTCGTGAAGCATCTTCTGCACGCGGTAGGCGTGCGTGGTGCGGAAGGCCTGCCAGGTGCGGACGAACTCCTCGTTCTCTTCAGGCAATGGCGCGTGGCCGACGAGCAGCTTCCAGTAGTCCGTGACGGTGGAGATGGCGAAGGCGTCGCTGTTGGCGGCGACCCGGGCCCAGTCCATGAGGGTGTTCACCGGCTGGCCCAGGATGACGCCCTGTTCCGGCGTGTTCTTGAGCGTGGCCACTTCGTTGGGGAACAGCAGCTCCAGCCGGTTGGGGATGTAGCGGTTGGGCAGCCCGCCCAGGCCGTTGTAGTTGCGGTACGGATACGACAGCGGATCCAACGTCGCGTGGCACGCGGCGCACTGGGGCGCCTGGACGCCCTTGGCGTCGTAGTCGCGCGGCTCGTTGGGGACGCTGTGCAGGCCCTCCTGCTTCGCGATGTCCAGGCCCAGGTACGCGCGGTACATCTGCGACGCGGCGTTGCGCGGCAGCGCGGTGAACATCACGAACGAGGTGAGCGTCCACGCGGTCGTCATGTTGCCGGCGCGGCGCGAGGCCTCCACGAACTGGGACGACAGGCTGTTGGCGGCGCTGTACGTGCTGCCTGAGCGCTTCACGTAGAAGTTGGCGGTGAGGACGTCGCGAGCGTCGTGGTCGTCCGTCTGGGACCAGGCGAAGAGGGCGTAGTCGTCGTAGTAGTCCGCCAGGGGGATGATGCCTGCGTCCTCGCCGGACTTGATGGAGCCGACGGGGCGGATTTTGGGGTGGGCCACCTTCCAGAGCTGCCCGTGCTTGCCGCGCCAGAAGTCGGACTGGAGGCAGCGGTCCAGCTCCTGGTCGATGAAGGCGCGCTGCTTCTCCTCGCTGCCCAGCTCCCGGAACGTGGCCACCTGGGCGTAGGTGGGGGACGTGCCGCAGAAGTCGCTGAGCATGCGGCGGTACGCGAACCGGGTGTCGTACTGGCAGACCTTGAACTGGGGGTTCTCCCCGCCGCCGCACACGCCGCTGGGCGGGACGCTGGAGGCGTCGCCAGGGAGCGAGCCCTGCTCGACCTCGAACTGGTTGGGGGCGCCGTCGCCGTCGGTGTCCTGGGTGGCGACGGCGCGCAGCGCGGCGGGGAGGGCGGCGGCGAAGTCCGCGTCGGAGAGGGGGCGCGGCTTGCCGGGGGCGAGGTGCGGCTCCAGCGCGGCGCCGTAGCCGTTCCGCTGGGGCGGGGCCACGTGACAGTAGGTGCAGGCGGGCTGGGTGCCCTGGCACGCGGGCGCGGTGGGATTTTCAGCGCAGAAGGCGCCAGGGCCAGTGG
>NZ_RAWL01000172.1:0-17116 GCF_003668885.1 Corallococcus sp. AB049A
CCGTGGCCGCCACCGCGCCGGCCACCCCCGCGCCCGCGCCGGAGCCCGCCAACGTGCCCATGGCCGAGCGCCCCATGCCCCCGGGCCTGGACGCCGCGGTGATGGACCCGTCCGTGAACCCCTGTGACGACTTCTACCAGTACGCCTGTGGCGGCTGGCTGAAGACGACGGAGATCCCCGCCGAGCGCGCGCGCTGGAGCCGCGGCTTTGAAACGGTGGCCGAGCGCAACCAGACCGTGCTGCGCGACATCCTCACCCAGGCCGCGGAAGGGCAGGGCGAGGCCACCCCCGAGGACAAGAAGCTGGGGGACTTCTACGGCTCGTGCATGGACGAGGCGAAGCTGGAGCAGTCGCTGCCCACGCTGCGCACGTACCTGGCGAAGCTCAACGGCCTGAAGAGCCAGCAGGCGGTGGCCAGCGCGGTGGCGTGGCTGCACGCGCGCGACGTGAACGCGCTCTTCCGCGTGGGGTCGGATCAGGACCAGAAGGACGCCACGCAGGTCATCGCCGTGGTGGACGCCGGGGGCCTGGGCCTGCCGGACCGCGACTACTACCTCAAGCCCGACGTGAAGATGCGCGAGGCGCGCAACGCCTACCAGGCGCACGTGCAGAAGGTGTTCGAGCTGTTGGGGGACGCGCCCTTCGTGGCCAGCCGCAAGGCCATTGGCATCCTGGCCATCGAGACGCGGCTCGCGAACGCGCGGCTGCCCAAGGAGGAGCGGCGCGAGCCGGAGAAGGTCTACCACCGCCTGGAGCGCCAGGGCCTGAAGAAGCTGGCGCCCGCGTTCCAGTGGGACACCTACTTCGCGGAGGTGGGGCTGCCTGCGGGTGAAGCGCTCAACGTGACGGAGCCGAAGTTCTTCTCGGAGGTGTCCGCGCTGGTGCGCCAGCAGCGCCCGACGGACATGGGGCCGTACCTCTCCTACCACCTGGTGAAGGACGTGCAGACGGCGCTGCCCAAGGCGCTGCGCGACGAGTTCTTCCGCTTCGAGTCCTCGGTGCTCACCGGCGCCAAGGCGGACCTGGCGCGCTGGAAGAAGTGCGTGGAGGCCACGGACGACGCGCTGCCGCACGCGCTGGCCAAGCCCTTCATCGCGCGCACCTTCGGCGCGGACGGCAAGGCCACCACCCTGGACATGGTCCAGCAGATTGAGCAGTCCTTCGAGCGCAACCTGGACACGCTGTCCTGGATGGACGCGGAGACGAAGGCCCAGGCGCTGGTGAAGGTGAAGAAGATCACCAACAAGATCGGCTACCCGGACCAGTGGCGCGGCTACGACGGGCTGACGGTGAAGCGCGACTCGTTCCTGGACAACCTGCTGGCGGCGGACGCGTTCGAGCAGGCGCGCCAGCTGCGCAAGGTGGGCCAGCCGGTGGACCGGCAGGAGTGGTTCATGTCCCCGCCCACGGTGAACGCCTACTACAACGCGGCCACCAACGAGATCGTCTTCCCGGCGGGCATCCTCCAGCCGCCGTTCTTCGGGCGGGACGCGTCCGCGGCGGTGAACTTCGGCGCCATGGGCATGGTGGTGGGCCACGAAATCACCCACGGCTTCGACGACGAGGGCCGCCAGTTCGACGCGGACGGCAACCTGCGCACGTGGTGGACCCCGGCCTCCGACAAGGCCTTCCGTGAGCGCGTGGCCTGCGTGAAGAACCAGTACGACGGGTACACCGCCGTGGACGACGTGAAGGTGAACGGCAAGCTCACCCTGGGCGAGAACGTCGCCGACCTGGGCGGCCTCAAGCTGGCGTACGCGGCCATGGAGGCCTACCTGGCCAAGCACCCGGACCAGGCGGCGAAGGCGAACTCGTACCGGTTCACCCCGGGGCAGCAGTTCTTCCTCGCGCACGCGCAATCGTGGTGCTCGAAGATTCGTAATGAGGCTGCGAGGCAGCGGGCGCTGACGGATTCGCACTCGCCGGCGTTCCTGCGCGTGAAGGGGCCGGATGTGAACCTGCCGCAGTTCCAGCAGGCCTTCTCCTGCCCCGCGGGGTCGCCGATGGTGGCGCCCGCCGCGAACCGCTGCGAGGTCT
The DNA here is from genome assembly GCF_003668885.1 of Corallococcus sp. AB049A. Taxonomy (NCBI): domain Bacteria; kingdom Pseudomonadati; phylum Myxococcota; class Myxococcia; order Myxococcales; family Myxococcaceae; genus Corallococcus; species Corallococcus sp. AB049A. Next base: position 2,038 of record NZ_RAWL01000172.1, read on the forward strand.
GGTAGGCCTTCGGGCGCTACCGGGAGGACGACATGGGAATCTGTTCGTGGCTGGTGTTGGGCGGTATCGCGGGCTGGCTGGCCAGCATCATCAAGGGCACCAACGCCCGGATGGGGATGTTCGCCAACATCGTCGCCGGCATCGTGGGCGCGATGTTGGGCGGCTGGGTGTTCAGCTTCTTCGGCGGCAGCGGCGTGACGGGCTTCAACCTGTACTCGCTGCTGGTGGCCACGGTGGGCGCCGTCATCCTGCTGTCCATCCTGCAAGTCATCCGCAGATGACGCCCGGCGGTCGCCGCCTAGAAGAGCGACAGCTGGGGTGAGGTGGAGGGCCGCGCGGGGCGCCGGAAGGTGTCCGGCGCGGCCTCCGTGACGGACGACGTGCGCATGCCCACCTTGCGCGCCGCCGTCGCGAAGAGCTGGTGGATGGTCTGCGCGTAGAGCCCTTCGCCGCGCATGCGGTGCTTGAAGCGGCTGTCGGTGAGCTCCCCGCCGCGCGTCTCGCGGATGCGGTGCAGCACCCGGTCCGCGCGCAGGGGCAGCTTCGCGCGCAGGCGCTCCTCGAACACGGCCTGCACGGGGCCGGGAAGCCGCAAGAGCGTGTAGTGCGCGCGCGTGGCGCCGGCCTCACGTGCCGAGGCGAGCACCCGCGCGATGTCCTCATCGTTGAGCCCCGGGATGATGGGGGCCACGGACACGGCCACGTCGATGCCGGCCTCCGTGAGCTTGCGGATGGTGGCCAGCCGGCGCCTGGGCGTGGCGACGAGCGGCTCCATGGCGCGCGCCAGCTCCTCGTTGTGGAAGGGGAGGCTGATGCTCACGAACAGCCGCGTCTGTGCCGCCAGCCGCTGGAGCACGTCCAGGTCGCGCTCAATCAGCACGCCCTTGGTCACGATGCCCACGGGGTTGCGGTACTCGGCGCAGACCTCCAGGCACTGCCGGGTGAGCCGCAGCGAGGCCTCCAGGGGCTGGTAGCAGTCCGTGACGCCGCTGAAGACGACCGTCTCTCCCTTCCACGACGGCCGGTCGAAGGCCTCGCGCAACAGCTCCGGCGCGTTGGGTTTGACGACGAGGCGCGTCTCGAAGTCGGTGCCCGCGCCGAAGTCCAGGTACTGGTGCGTGGGGCGCGCGTAGCAGTAGGCGCAGGCGTGCAGGCAGCCCCGGTACGGGTTGACGCTCCAGGAGAAGCACACGTCGGGGCTGTCGTTGCTCGCGATGATGGAGCGGCTGTGGTCCTCCCAGACTTCGAGGCGCGCGGGAGGAATCTCGTCCAGGTACTCCACCGCGGTGCTGGCCCAGGGGTTGGGCGGATTGTCGACGGGACGGGCCTTCACCCACCCAGGGTGAGGCTGAATGCCCGTTCAGTCAAGACGTCCCGAACGTGTCAGGACGGGCCTGCCCGTGAGCAGGTCCCGGTGCAGCGCTTCGCTCAAGATGAACCGGCCCTCCTGTCCGAGCAGGTGGGCCGGGAGCACCGACGCGAAGTCGCCGACGACGGCCTCCGGCACCACCTCGCGCCAGGTCTCGTCGTCCGTGATGAGCGTGTCGACCGCGAGCGACTGGAACTCCACCTGATGGCCTTCCTCGATGAAGACCCTGGCGCTCAGCCGTCCGCCCACGCCCAGCGTGTCCAGGTCGAACGAATTGGCATACAGGACGTTCGCCACGGTCAGGTTGCCCGTCACCCGGACCTCCGAGCCGCAGACCAGGTCTCGCGCGTGCAGGTTGCCCAGCACGTAGAGCTTGGAGCAGTCATCCTCGTTCTGGAACGCATCCGACAGGCAGCCCTTCACCGTCAGGTTTCCCACGACGATGAGGACCTCGTTGGCCTCCAGCGCGAAGTCGCCGTCGAGCTCCAGGTCGCCTTCGCGCAGCGCGAAGTGGAGGTCCTCCGCGTCGTCCTCGAAGGGGGTCTCCAGCAGGTCGGCGAGCAGTTCGTTGGCGCGGGCGCTATCGGTCGGCTGGAAGTGGCTGGACATGCGCCGGAATCTACCGGCGGCACGGGGCCCCGGAAACACGAAGGCCGGTGGTTCCAGGAAGGAACCACTGGCCCGTGTATCTTCAGAGCGGCGGAAGGGACTCGAACCCTCGACCCCAGAGCCTGGGAAGCGCGGCCTCGAATCGTCCAGGCGTTATCAGCCATTCACAAACCCTCGGGACCGTCGGGAATTTGGGGCAGGGGTCCGTCCAGCCATCCCAGCAGGTAGCGGGGAATCGCAAGGGGCTTGCTGCATCCTGGCTGCAAGGCTCGACTCCTACGCGGCTCCGCGCGCTGCCGAGCGGGCCGGAGCGCCTGCTCACCGTGCGTGAGGTGGCGGAGCGGTTGGCCAGCTGCACCGCCACCGTCTACCGGCTGTGCGAGCGGGCGAACTGCCCCACGTCATGGTGAGGAACGCCATCCGCGTCCGGCGATCGGACGTGGCCTCATTCCTCGCCCGAGACTAGGGCTGACCTGCTGGTTTCCGGTTCCCGCCCCTAAATCAGGAACCGGAACCTTCCGAGCACCGTCCCTGTTGCGCGGGCCACTCGCCTCCAGCCATGGCCACCAAACCGCACGAGTACCGTGGTCGCGTGCTGGGACGACGGGCTCGTGCCCCAAGGAGGCCGCACCGTCTGTGCACGCAGCCCTGTTCGTCCCGGCATCAACGTCCTCCTCCGCGCCGCACCAACTCCCCTCAACAGGGCATCAATCTGTTCTATGCTCCCGTGGCAAATTGGCCTTCTGTGGGGAGAGGTAAGCAATGCCTCTGAAAGCAACCGACGTCTTCACGCCCAACGACTTCCCCGTTCACACCTACATCCAGCGTGCAGGCGAGGATCTCGAAGGACAATTGCGGCGAGCGCTCGCAACTCCGAAGCAGGTGGTATCTCTCTCGGGGCCATCCAAGTCTGGGAAAACCGTGCTCGTAGAGAAGGTCGTGGGCAAGGACAACCTGATCCAAATCTCTGGCGCGATGATCAAGGAGCCGGAGGACCTCTGGAATCTCGTCCTCGACTGGATGGAGGTCCCACACAGCGAGGTCGCACAGGCGGGGGCAACCTCGACTCATCAATCCTCGGTCAAAGGCGGCGGCAAAGCAGGGATTCCGTTCCTAACTGAGGCGTCAGGTGAGGCTGCGTACCAATACGCCAAGGCTAAGACGGAGACGGCCTCTGCGACGTTACAGCGCCGGGGACTGGCACAAGTTGAGAAGGAGATTGCTGGCAGTGCGTTCGTCATCTTTGTCGATGACTTTCACTACATGGATCGAGGCGTGCAGGTCTCAGCTGCCCAGCAGATCAAGGCAGCGGCCGAACGTGGCGTGCGGATCTGTGTTGCGTCGGTTCCGCATCGGGCTGATGACGTTGTCCGGTCAAATCCGGAGTTGAGGGGGCGCACGGCAAACATCGACACTGCTTTCTGGGGGCCGGACCAGCTATCTGAAATCGCGCGCGTCGGCTTTAAGAAACTGAACATGACGATCACCGATGCCGACGCGGTGTTCTTTGCTACCGAGGCCTGCGGGTCACCGCAGATCATGCAATCGCTTTGCCTCCAAACCTGCTTCATCACCGGTACTGAGGAGGAGCAAGCGAAGCAGGAGTCGCTGACACTCAACACTGGTTTGCAGCGCCGTATCCTCCTGGCCACCTCGACAGTGTGCGACTACAGCTCTCTCGTTGGGCAAATGCATCAAGGGCCGAAGACGCGCGGCACCGAGAGGAAGGAGTTCATATTCAAGGACGAATCGAAAGGCGACGTCTACAGGGCCGTGCTGCTGGCGCTTGCTGCAGACCCTCCACGGATGGATTTTCCGTGGGCCGAGATCAGCAAGCGCATTGAGAGTGTCTGTGCGGGCGGGACAACTCCAGTTGGTAGCAGCTACGCCGAGGCGTGTAAGCAGATCAGCACGATCGCTCTTAATGCTTACCCGGCTCAACGCATTATCGAGTGGGACGAGAATGCGAGCGTCGAGACGTTGACGATCGTCGACCCGTATCTCCTCTTCTTCCTGCGCTCCTCGCCAAAACTGGCGAGTTTGGGCAAAGGTAAGTGAAGCCCCAGAGGGACCTGCACAGGCTGCTTAAACGTGGTGGAAGCAGCCTGAAGTAGGAATGAGGGGGAGGCCGCCAGTGCCTCTGTACGCAACGGGTTCCACGCTCCAAGGGACAGCCTCAGGACGTATTGAAGCCTCCCGCACCTGCCCCCGCCACTGGTCCTTCCGCCCTACTGGGGGACGCCGCAGCGGGGCCGGTCTGGGTAATCTGCGCGCATGAGCCAAAGCTCCACGTCTGCTTACCGTGCCCAAGTCTTTGAAGACGACGGCACGCCACTCAAAGCAACTTTCAACTTCCAGTTGCGCGACGGGAAAACAACGATCCTGTTCTACAGCCGGGGTGGGAAATCCGACCTGCCTGGCGCGCGCAATCCGGACTACCACCTTGGGTTGGAGGTTCTCATCGGTCGCTTGGGTTCCGGGGGGGCTCGGCTTGATGAGGTGCACTTGGAAACCGGCCGCGAGCATCGGGTGCTTGATGTGCCCCCAATGGACCTGCGGATTGCCGATGCCAACAAGGTGCGGAAACACCTCTCGCGCGCGCAAGAGAGCAACGGAATTCGGCAGATTCGACTGTTCTTCTCGGGGCTGAACGTCCCTCTCGAACAAATCGAGGAGTTCCTATCGAGGGGCAGCGCGGGCGTAATGGTGCCGGACGCACCCGATTGGTACGAGCCTGTGACGGTCCTCTCTCGCACTGAGGGCCGAGTGCGTGTCCGCCTCTCGAAGGTAGCGGAGAGGGACCCTTCGCTCCGAGCCGCTGCGATCAGGGTGCACGGAGCTCGCTGCGTGGTCTGCGGGTTTTCCTTCGGTGATACCTATGGCGAATGGGGAGCGGGCTTCATCGAGGTTCACCACCTCCTGCCCATCGCTGACGGAGAGCGCGCCACAGACCCCACGAAGGAGCTCAGGCCTCTCTGCGCGAACTGCCACTGCATGGTTCACAGAAGGCGCGGGATCACGCTCACCATCGAGGAACTGCGGGCGAAGTTGCTGACTCAGCTGGGCACTGGGACGCGCGTCTCTTGATCCTGAGGGAAACCGGCGGAATTTGGGGGCCGCATCCTAGGGCAGCCACCCATCGCTTCCGGAGCCTCTCAGGCCCCTGAAGCACAGGCCAATGGAGCATCCACATCAATTGGTCCCCGTGTCAGCGTTACCCATTCTGATGCTCTGGATCCGCGGACTCAGAAGCGCACGGCGGGGACTTCTGGGAGTAGCCCGGTTCCGTGGACACCGGAGATGTGAGGAGCGACCGGGCGTTCAGAATCGAGGTGTTGTCCATCCACCAGGACCGCCGAGGCACGTACGGCGCTCCGCGCGTGCATGCGGAGATGAAGGCGCGAGGTCCGGAAACACGAAGGCCGGTGGTTCCAGGAAGGAACCACCGGCCCGTGTCTCTTCAGAGCGGCGGAAGGGATTCGAACCCTCGACCCCGAGCTTGGGAAGCTCGTGCTCTACCAACTGAGCTACCACCGCAGGTGACGCGCGAAACGGGGCCCAAAGTAGGGGCGGGGCCCGGCCTTGTCAACGGGAAGAAACGCCCTGTTCGTGGCGAACCTTTCCGCATGCGGCGCAGTACCGGGCCTCGGGGGGCCGCAGGGGTTTGCCGCAGGCCGTGCACGGCGGGCCGTACCAGGCGATGCGGTGGTGCATCACCGCGTTCGGATGGCAGCCGGCGTAGCCCGTCAGCCGCTCGTAGGCCTGGCTGACGGGTGCGAAGGGGGCCTCCAGGGAGGGCTCCTTCGGCTTCTCCGAACGGAACGCGGCACGGTAGAGGCTCGAAACCTCCTCGAACTCCGCCTCGTCCAGCATCGGCATCTCCTGCCGGTAGCGCCAACACCAGAGCATCTTCATGGCCAGGACCTAGAACGGGATGTTGTCGTCGTCGCTGGCAGGCGGCAGGGCGTCGAAACAGGGACGGCACAGGGGCCTGGCCATCGACGTCTTCTTGGGCTCGCCGCAGTCATGGCAGTACTTCTCGGGGTAGTTCTTGTCCTCGTACTTCTTCCACGAGTTGAAGCAGCTACGGCAGAGTGGACGCTCCATGTTGAACTCGAGCTCATCGCGGCAGCGGATGCAGTGACCCGTGTCGGGCCCGTCATCAATGACCACCTGCAACGGGGCCCTGGTCTCCCGGGCTGGCGTGGGACGAGGCTCGCGCTTGGGAGCCGGTGGCTCGGGCGTCTTCGCGGCGGGAGCTGAGAGCGGGGGCACGGCCTGGGCCGTCAGATGGACTTCGCGCTTCAGGAAGTCATCCACCGCGGCGTACTCAGCGGTGCCCGCAGTGAGCCACGTACCAATCTCGATGCTGTTGTTGAAAGAGGACTCCAGGAGATTGAGCGACGTGAGTAGGGCGTTCTTCTCCGAAATGTAGACCTTCGCGTGAAGGTCCTTCAGGAGGAGGACCTTCAGGCCGGCCTGGCGCAGCTGCGTGAGTGCGTCCGAGTCCAGCGGGTCTTCCTTGCCGGTGCTGAAGTCCCTGTCCCGCAGGACCAGCGTCACCTCCACGCGCTTCGCCAGTGCGCCGTGAATATGGCGCGCCAGGAGCCGGAGCTTGTCGAACCGCACGTAGGGACTGACCAGGACGAGATGTCGCTCTGCCTCGGTGATGATGCGGGTCAGGTGCGCCTGAGTGTCCGACGAACCGAGGATGGCAATCCTGGACTTCTCGGGTACGACCGCCGTCAACACGACCTCCTGGTTGGCTTGTAATGGCAAGCCTAACAACAGCTGGCATCACGGCGGCAAGGGGCCGTGATGCCAGCCATTGGAGGGTGCGGCGCTACTCCCCCTCCTCGACGGTCAGCTGGTACGAGTCCTGGAAGTTCGCCTCGCGGTTCTTCGCGTCGCGGACCTCGAACACGTACACGCCCGGCTCCGCGCTGTAGCGGATGGTCTCCGGCTGGTCGCCCTTGGCGCGGTCGGACGTCTGCACGAGCGTCAGCTTCCCGTCCGGCTGCACGCGGTGCAGGTACAGCCCCACGTCCACCTTCAGGATGCCCAGCAGCGTCGCGGTGATGGCCGTGCGCACCGGCCGGTCGGACAGGTCCACCCGGAAGAAGTCCACGTCCTTCGCCGGGTACACCGTGCCTCGCACCGCCTTGCCCAACGTCAGGTCCTGCGCGCGGTCGGCGGTGTTGTTGGGCTCGCGCTCCTGGCTTCCGTCGTCCGGCACCGTCGTCACGCTGATGCGGTAGGGCTGCTCCGCGTTCTCGAAGTCCTTCACGAACTTGCCGTTCACCTTGCGGAAAGAGCCCTCCACCCGGAAGTAGCAGGTGCCGTTGCACGCGACGTTGTTCAGCCGCTCCGGCTCCTTGAGTGCGCCGTCGTTGGCCTTGAGCAGCACCGTCTCCTTCTGCCCGTCGCCCTGCGGCGGCTCCACCATGGTCAGCGTCAGGTCCAACCGGTCCACGCCCGACAGCTCCACCTTCGCCAGCACCGGCTCGCGCGTCGTCAGCACGTAGTTGTCCACGTCCGACTTGGGCGACAGGAAGCCCTCGCGGAAGCCCGCGCCCGTCAGCGGCGTGGCCTTGAGCAGTTCGTCATTGGGCTCCAGCTCCGCGTGCGCCCCCGCCTCCTCCTGGGACACCGTCAGCGTGTAGGGCACCTGCGCGTTGTACGTGCGCCGCTGCGCCTTGCCCGTCCCCGTCCAGCCGCCCTTCACCACCACGTAGACCACCCGGTCCGTGGCCCGCACGCCGATGTTGCGCAGGGCCAGGGGCTCGCCCTCCTTGCCCTGCAGCGTGAAGAGCGGCGCCTCCGCGGCGGACAGCACGGAAATCTCCGGCCGCACGCCCTCCACGGCGGACAATTCAATCTTCAGCGCCACCGACGGCACCTCGGGCTCGGGCGCCGGCGCACCCGCGTCCACCGCCTGGGCCGCCATCGCTCCGCCCAGCTCCCCGGGCGCCGTGGGCATCGAGCCCTCCGGCGGCGGCGCGGGAGGCTCTCCGCCTCCGAACGTGCCCTCGGGGGAGGGCGCCCCGGTGTCGTCGACGGCCGGCGTTTCGTCCGGCACGGACGGCGGCGGCACGGCCGCGGGCGGCGCACCCGGGGCCGGAGCCGCGGGAGCGCCGCTGTCCTGCGCCGCGGGCACTTCGCCCTCGGGCGTGGCGGGGCCGGGCAGCTCCACCCGGTACCAGTCCTCATCCCCCGAGTGCCCCAGGAACGCCGTCACCGTCTGCCCCAGGGGCAGCGCGATGGCGTCCACCGCGCGGTCGTTGGGCTCGCGCTCCTCGCCGTCGTTGGGCTGGCGGTACTTCACCTCCAGCGTGTACGCCCCGCCCATGCCCTTGCGCGCGGGGGACACCACCAGCCAGCGCTCCTGCTCCACGTAGAGGTTGGGAAGGCGCTCTCCCTTGCCCTCGCCCTCGCTGTTGACGCCCACCAGCCGGTTGCGGTCCTGGTCGTAGACGTCCAGCTTCACGTCCCCGCCGGGCAGGCCCGTCACCGTCACGTCCGCGATGCGCGCGGTGCCGGGAGCCAGCCGGTACCAGTCCTCATCCAGCTTGTTGGGCTCCGCCGCCAGGCCTCCCGTCACCACGCTGTCGCGAGTAATCGCCAGCGCCTGGTCGGGCCGCTCGTTGGGCTCCTTCTCCATGAGGGCGGCGGGGCCCGTCTCCACCACGCCCGCGTCCGGCACCTCCGCCGGCATGTCCTTCTTGCACGCGGCCACCCCCAGCAGCCCCATGACACTGACCCAGCCCCAACGTCGCATCACGTCTTCCTCCTCGGTCGGTCCGCCTTGTCGGCCTGGGCGTGTCCGGGTGTCAAGCACCCCCAACCCCCGGCGGGCCGCTTTCATCCGCGCGCCCCGCGGGCGCCCCCGGGCCCGGGTCCTGTCCGGTGGTGACGGAAGGCAGACAACCGGACTGGAGCCGTGGGGTGGGGACGATCCAAGATGCGCCCCATGCGACGCCTGTCCCTGGCCTCCCTGCTCCTCGTGTCTCCGTCCGTCCTCGCCGCCGCGCCCGCCGCGCCCGGCTATGCCCAGGCGGAGGCCTGGCTGGAGAAGGAGGCGCGCCCGGACCACTACGTGCCCCTGAACCTGCTGGACGGCCGGGACACCACCGCCTGGTGCGCGGAAGGGGAGAAGCCCTCTCACGTCTTCATCGGCTTCAAGGAGCCCGTCACCCTGGACGAGGTGCGCGTCTACACGGGCGACGGCACGTCCCGGGACGCCTTCAAGGCCAACGGCCGCGTGCGCAAGTTCACCCTCACCAGCGTGGACGCGTCCCGCAGCGTCACCGTGCAGGACAAGCGCGGCCTGCAGGCCGTGCCCCTGTCCCAGCCGCTCTTCGGCGCGCGCTTCATCCTGGAGGTCGCGGACCGCTTCCCGGGCACCAAGGAGGACGGCCCGGTGTGCCTCACCGACCTCGTCCTCTACTCGGGCGGCAAGCCCCTCAACGGCCCCATGCTGGCCACCCGGTACAAGTACGACGCGCGCGTGGCGCCGCTCGTGGGCACCTGGTTCGGCGGCCACGAGGGCGCGCCGGAGCGCTTCCTCTCCTTCTTCGTGGACGGCACCTGGCGCTTCTCGCTGGAGCCCCTGGAGACGCCCGAGCCCACCACCGTCGTCTCCGGCACCTACACGGTGTCCGGCAACAAGGTGACGCTGGACATCCCCAAGAAGGGCAAGGTGACGGCGCGCTTCGAGCGGACCCCCGCGGGCGAGGGGCCGAAGGCGGCCGCCGGGCTGACGCTGGACGGGACGCTCCCCGAGGAGTGGGGCAGCGCCTTCCGCAGCCAGCCGTGAGGAAACTCAAAGGGCGCCAGGAGAAGCTCCCCAGGCGCCCGCCGAGCTGAGCCTGGGGCCTAGATGGCGGCCTTGGCCTTCCGCTTCGCGTCGAAGTTGCGGAAGAAGGTGACGATCTCCTGCTCGGCGGCCTTGGCGTCCGTGGCGTCCGCGAACTCCGACTCCAGGAAGATGCCGCCGCAGGACTCGCAGGTGTCGTAGTTCAGGGGGTGATTCCGGTCACCACCGTCGATGCGGACGAAGTCCACCTGGCAGTCGGGGCACTGCCCCGTCAGGGCCTCCGCGTCGACCTTGCCCCCCAGCTGCTCCAGACCGGGCAGGTTGTTGTGGAGGAGGATGCGGCGCAGGTCCGAGACGTCGATCCACAGACCTCCGCATTCTCCACACTTCCGCAACGTCTCGTCGTGATCTCCCGGGAGATCAGTCATTTCGACGTCGGCGTTGCAACCGGGGCAATTCATGGGGCGGCTCGTTCTCCTGAAACGGGGAGCCCACACGGGGCTCCCGGTGAATGGAGAATGATAAGTCGCCCAAAAATTGGGATGCAACCCGTGCAGCCGCTTCTGTTGGCAACGTGCCGTCAGGCAGCCCCCTGGGGCTCAGGCCGCTGCTCGGGCCGGTGCTCGGGCTGCAGTGCTCAGGCCCGCTCCTTCACCCTGCGGATTTCCGCACCCAGGCCCCTCAGCTTGCGCTCCAGCCGCTCGTACCCACGGTCCAGGTGGTAGACGCGGCTGACCTCCGTCTGCCCGTCAGCCACCAGACCGGCCAGGATGAGCGACGCGCTGGCGCGCAGGTCGGTGGCCATCACCGGCGCCCCGCTGAGCTTCTTCACGCCCTTCACCACCGCCGTGTGCCCCTGGATGGTGATGTCCGCGCCCAGCCGGTGCAGCTCCGGCACGTGCATGAAGCGGTTCTCGAAGATGTTCTCGCTGATGACGGACGTGCCGTGGCTCACCGTCATGAGGGCCATCAACTGCGCCTGCATGTCCGTGGGGAAGCCCGGGTGCTCCGTGGTGGTGATGTTCACTGACTTCAGGGACCGGGGCGCCTTGCAGCGGATGCCGCCGTCCTCCACGGTGAGCGTGCAGCCCGCCTCGCGCAGCTTGTCCATCACCGCGTCCAGGTGCTCCGGCCGCGCGTGCTTCACCAGCACGTTGCCCCCGCTGATGGCCGCCGCCACCAGCAGCGTGCCCGCCTCGATGCGGTCCGGCAGGATGGCGTGGTCCACCGGGGTCAGCGACTCCACGCCCTCGATGGTGATGACGGACGTGCCCGCGCCCTCCACCTTCGCGCCCATCTTGTTGAGGACCCGCGCCAGCTCCTCCACCTCCGGCTCGCGCGCGCAGTTCTCCATCACGGTGCGGCCCTTCGCGAGCACCGCCGCCATCATCACGTTCTCCGTGCCGGTGACGGTGATGACGTCGAAGTTCACCATGCCGCCCTTGAGCTGCTTCGCCCGGGCCTCCACGTAGCCTTCCGTCAGGTGGATGTCCGCGCCCAGCGCCTTCAGGCCCTTCAGGTGCTGGTCGATGGGGCGCGCGCCAATGGCGCACCCGCCCGGCATGGACACGCGCGCGCGGCCAAGGCGCGCCACCAGCGGCCCCAGCACCAGCACGCTGGCGCGCATGGTCTTCACCAGCTCGTAGGGGGCCTCCGGGGTGATGGTCCCCGCGATGCTGATTTCACACGTGTCCGCCTTCTTGCCGGTGAGCCGCGCGGCCTCGCAGCCCATGGTGCGCAGCACCTCCAGCATCGTGGCCACGTCCGCCAGGTCCGGCACGTTGCGGAAGGTGGTGGTGCCATCCGCCAGCAGCGCGGAGGCCAGGATGGGCAGCGCCGCGTTCTTCGCGCCGGAGACCTCCACCTCGCCGTGCAGCGCGGTGCCACCCTTCATGACGATCTTGTCCATGTCTTTGCCGTGCCTCTTCCCGTGCTGCTGCCGGGCCGCACATGCCGTGGCCGTCAGGCCGCGGGCTGTGTCCCGAACGCCATGCGTTCACGCCGCTCCAGGTCCTTCTCCACGCGCGCGTCCGAGTAGCCCGCGGCCCGCAGGAGCTCCAGGACGGCGCTTCCCTGGGTCTCACCCATCTCCAATGCAAGCAGTCCGCCAGGCTCCAGCACCCGCCGGGCACCCTGGATGACCCGCCGGAGCGCCGAAAGGCCATCCGGTCCGCCATCCAGCGCCAGCCGGGGCTCGCGCCGCACCTCGGCGGACAGCCCGGCGATGTCGCCCGAGTCGATGTACGGCGGGTTGGACACCACCACCCGGAACGTGTCGCCTGGGGGCAGGGGAGAGAAGAGGTCTCCCTCCAGCACGCTCACGCGGTCCGCCACGCCCAGGGCCTGCGCGTTCTCACGCGCCAGCGCGCACGCGTCCTTCGACAGGTCCGTGGCCACCACCGTCGCCTGCGGCCGCTCCGCCGCGATGCTGATGGCGATGCAGCCGGAGCCCGTGCAGACATCCAGCACGCGGCTGGGGGCGTCCCTGGGCACCGCGTGCAGCACCGCCTCCACCAGCAGCTCCGTCTCCGGCCGGGGGATGAGCACGCGCGCGTCCACCTTGAACGGGCGGTTGTAGAACTCCTTCGCGCCCGTCAGGTAGTTGGTGGGCTCGCCCGCCATCCTGCGCTCGATGAGCGCCTTGAAGGCGGCCAGCTCGTCCTTGGACAGGGGCCGGTCCAGGTCCACGTACAGGCGCACGCGGCCCGTCTTGAGCACGTGCGCCAGCAGGATCTCCGTCGTGAGCCGGGGTGCGTCCACCCCGCGCTTCTCGAAGTGCCCCGTCGTCCAGGTGAGGATGCGACGGATGGTCCAGACGTCGCTCATGATTCGCTGGGGGGCCGCCCGCCACCCGTCTGCGCCTTGAGGGCCTCCGCCTGGTAGTGCGTGCGGCAGGCGGTGATGACCTCGTCCACGTTGCCCACCATGATGGCCGGCAGGTTGTGCACGGTGAGCCCGATGCGGTGGTCGGTGAGCCGGTCCTGCGGGAAGTTGTAGGTGCGGATCTTCTCGCTGCGGTCGCCCGTGCCCACCTGGCCGCGGCGCATGGAGTCGCGCTCGTTGCGGATGCGCTCCTGCTCCATGTCGTAGAGCTTCGCGCGCAGCATGCGCAGGGCCATGGCGCGGTTCTTCCCCTGGCTCTTCTCCTGCTGGCACTTCACCACGATGCCGGACGGCTTGTGGATGAGGCGCACCGCGGAGTCCGTGGTGTTGACGCTCTGGCCGCCGGCGCCCGTGGAGCGCATCACCTGCATCTCGATGTCCGCCGGGTTGATCTGCACGTCCACGTCCTCCGCCTCCGGCATCACCGACACGGTGATGGTGGAGGTGTGGATGCGCCCTTGCGTCTCCGTGGCCGGCACGCGCTGCACTCTGTGAACGCCGGACTCGTACTTCAGGTTGCTGAACACCGCGTCGCCGGACAGCGTCACCGTGGCGTCCTTCACGCCGCCGGCGTTGCCCGCGCTCATGTCCAGGATGTCCGCCTTCCAGCCCCGGCGGTCCGCGTAGCGCAGGTACATCTGCATGACCTCCTCGGCGAAGAGGGCCGCCTCGTCGCCGCCCGCGCCCGCGCGGATCTCCAGGATGACGTTCTTCTCGTCATTGGGGTCCTTGGGCAGCAGGAGGATCTTGAGCGCGGACTCCAGCTCCTCGCGCTGCGCCTTCAGCCCGGGCAGGGCCTCCTTGGCGTAGGCCTTCTCGTCGGGGTCGGCGCTGGACAGCCACGCCTCCACCTCGTTGAGGTCCGCCAGCACCTTGCGGTAGCCGCGGAACGTCTCCACGAGCCGCTCCAGCGCGGCTCGCTCCTTGGAGACCTTCTGGAGCTTCGCCGTGTCGGCGAGGATATCGGGGTTCGACAGGTCGGCCGTGAGCCGCTCGAAACGGCGCTCGACCTCTTCCAGTTTGTCAATCATGCGTGGTTCCCGGGGCGTCTTGCCCCTTTGGCTGCCCCGTGGCAAGGCCCGAGGGCGTCAAGGAAAACCTTGGCCGTGCGGGCAGTGGCATGTAAGAACGGCCCCCGTCGCCGCCCGGTGCGGCTCGAATCACGCTCAACACGGAGTCCTTCACATGGCCGCACAGAAGGGGAATCGTTCCAAGAAGAAGCTGAAGAACCGCGCCAAGACCCGGAAGGCGCAGCTGAAGCGCCGCCGCACGCGCTTCAAGCGCGGCCAGCGCAACAACAAGTAGTGCCGGAAGCTACTGCCCCCCTCTCACATTGGAGGAGGGGGGCGGTGGGCTCCCTGCTCCCCCTGCTTCCGTCGGCTCCGTCGGCTCCAACGCCGGGAGCATCCGCTCCAGCCCGGGCGTCCCCTGCGACGCGGTGCGCAGCAGCGTCATCACCCCTTCGGCCTCGGCACCCGTCACGGGCACCGGCTGGACGGGGAACTCGGGGTAGCGGTCGGTCCTGAGGGGCAGCACGTCACTGGAGAGATAACCCGTGGAGTCGAAGCGCGCCCGCCACAGGACGCTGCGCTTGTCCCGGGGGTTCCAGTTCCCGCCGAACACGAAGTTGCCCAGCGAGTAGAGCACCGGCCTGCCCCGGTACAGCTCCATGGACTGGAGCACGTGCGGGTGGCTCCCCAGCACCCCCGCCGCCCCCGCGTCGATGGCCGCGTGCGCCAGGCGCACCTGGTACTGCTCCGGGGTGGTGTTGCCCTCGATGCCCCAGTGGAAGAAGGGCAATACGACGTCCGCCTGGGCCTTCGCGCTGGAGATGTCCTCGCGCAGCATCCGCTCCATCTCGTCCACGTCGGAGAAGTGCCCGGCCACGCCCGGCGTGGTGTCCGTGGCGTAGACCTCCCGGGGCTCGATGTTGCGCGTGCCCAGGAAGAAGTAGCCCAGGAACGCGACCTTCAGGCCCCCCACGGTGAGGAGGGCCGGGCGGCGCGCCTCCGCCAGGGTGCGGCCCGCCCCGAAGTAGGGGATGCGCGCGGCCTCCAGGGAGGTGAGGGTGTCCAGCAGCCCCTGCGCGCCGTAGTCCATCATGTGGTTGTTGGCCAGGCTCACCACGCCCACGCGGCCCGCGGTGAGCACGTTCACCAGCTCCGGGCGCGCCCGGAAGTTGAAGTTCTTGGGCAGCTTCACCGTGCTGTCCGTGTACGGGCACTCCAGGTTCACGACGAACAGGTCGCCGGAGTCCACGATGGGCATCACCTCGCGGAAGCCGTACGCGAACATCTCCTCGCGCGTCTTGCCCTTGGCCACCTGATCGTCGAAGTACTCCTCGTAGTGGTAGCCCACCGTCACGTCGCCGCCCACCACCAGCGTCACCGCCGGAGCAGGGG
>NZ_RAWL01000173.1:0-17091 GCF_003668885.1 Corallococcus sp. AB049A
CAGCAGTGGGTGCCGCTGTCGGCGGTGTCCAAGCCCGCGGTGGACGCGGTGCTCCTCTCCGAGGACGCGAGCTTCTACCTGCACGACGGCGTGGACACGGTGGAGCTGGCGCGCGCGGTGGGGCAGTCGGTGGAGGCGGGGAAGCTGGGGCGCGGGGCGTCCACGCTGACGCAGCAGTTGGCGAAGAACCTCTGGCTGTCCACGGACAGGAGCCTGGTGCGCAAGCTCAAGGAGCTGGTGCTGGCGCACCGGCTGGAGGAGGCGCTGACGAAGCAGCGCATCCTGACGCTGTACCTCAACGTGGTGGAGTGGGGGAACGGCGTGTATGGGATTGAGGCCGGAGCGCGCGAGCACTTCGGCGTGTCCGCGTCGCAGCTCTCCGTGGCGCAGGGCGCGGTGCTCGCCGCGATGCTGCCGTCTCCGCGAAAGCGCTCGCCCTCCAGCGGTTCCCGCGCGCTGTGGAAGCACGCGCACCGCGTGGTGGACTCACTCAAGACGTACAAGCGCATCAGCGCGGCGCAGGCGGAGTCCGCGCACGCGGAGGTGGACCGGCTGCTCGGCCGGGCCCCGGCGGACGACGGCGGCGGGGACGACGCGGACGACGACGGGACCTGAGCGGTACTGCAAGCCGGGCCACCCAAGGCAGGTCCGCCCCCTGGGGGCCCGGCTTCCTGCCCTGATATCCCCGTCAAGGACGGACGTCCTCCTGTTGTGCGTGGGAGCGCCCGGAGTGGCTCTCCCACCGGGCGGCTTTGGCTGGCGGGGCTGCCCGGTGGGACGTAGTTTGAGTGCAAACCCCATGGCCGATTCCCTCCAGGACACCGCAGGCGACCCGCGCGAGCGGGTGCTGGCGTTGCTCAAGCATCACGGCTGGAACGCGACGTCCTTCCAGGTGCTGCAGCCGGGCTTCGAGTACTGGTTCCCGCCGGAGGGGGACGGCTGCATCGCCTACGTGGACACGGGCGGCGCGTGGGTGGCGGGAGGCGGCCCCATCGCCTCGCGGGAGCGCGTGCGCGACGTGGTGGAGGGCTTCCACCGGGCGGCCCGGAGCGCGGGCAAGCGCGTGAACTTCTTCGCCACGGAGTCGCGCTTCTCCCAGTTGGTCCCGTTCGAGGAGCTGCCCATCGGCGAGCAGCCGGTGTGGGACCCGTCGAAGTGGGACGCGGTGGTGAAGGGCAGCCGCAGCCTGCGCGAACAGCTGCGCCGCGCGCGCTCCCACGGCGTGCGCGTGCGCGAGGTGCCCGCGGAGGTGATGGAGACCGAAGGCCACCCGCTGCGAGCGGCGGTGGAGGTGCTGGCCGAGCACTGGCTCGCGTCGCGCCGCATGGCGACCATGGGCTTCCTGGTGGGGCTTGCCCCCGGGGCCTTCGCCCGCGAGCGCCGCGCCTTCGTGGCGGAGGTGGAGGGCCGCGTGGTGGGCTTCCTGTCGGTGACGCCGGTGTACGCGCGCGAAGGCTGGTTCCTCCAGGACCTGCTGCGCGAACCCACCGCGCCCAACGGCACGGCGGAGACGCTGGTGGACGCGGCGATGCGCGCCGCGGTGCTGAACGGGCGGAAGTACGTGACGCTGGGCCTGGCGCCGCTCGCGGGGCCGGTGCGGCCGTGGCTGCGCTTCGCGCGCAAGGCAGGCCGTCCGCTGTTCGACTTCGAGGGCCTGCGCTCGTTCAAGGCGAAGTTCCGCCCGGATTCATGGGTGACGCTCTACCTGTCCCACCCGAAGGACGAGCCCGCGCCGTGGGCCATCTACGACGCGCTCCGGGCCTTCGCGCGGGGAAGCCTGGTGAAGTTCGGGCTCGTGACGCTGCTGCGCCGGCCGCGCCTGTTCGTGCGTGCGCTGACGGCGCTGCTGGTGCCGTGGACGGTGCTGCTCGCGCTGCCCATGAGCGCGCACTGGTTCCCCTCGCCGTGGGTACAGCACGGCTGGGTGGCATTCGACGTGGCGCTCATCGCGGGCCTGTTGTTGCTCTTGCGCCGCTGGCGCGACGGGCTGGCCACGCTGCTGGGACGGCTCACCACGGCGGATGCCTGTCTGACCCTGGTCCAGGCACTCGCCTTCAACGCCGCGAGGGCGCGAGGCCCGTGGGACTGGGGCATCATCATCGCGTCGGTGCTCGCTCCGGCCACGGCGTCCGCCATGCTGCTGCGCTCACGCGACCTGCGTGTCCCAGAGCCCTGAGACGCTCAGGCGATGAATGCTGTCAGGGCTGGACTCTTCCCTCAGGAAAGAATTGATCCAATCAGTAGGGACCCCCTCACTGATTCATGGGTTGACTGTCCATCCCCATGAACCTAGGGCTGACCTGAAGCCTTCTTCCGCAGCGGAGAGACCCACATGAACGTCCTCGTCCGGAACAACGTCAAGGTGAAGGGGCAGGGCGCGCAGCCCATGGTGTTCTCCCACGGCTTCGGCTGTGACCAGAACATGTGGCGGTTCGTCGCGCCCGCGTTCGAGCAGGACTACCGCACCGTGCTCTTCGACCACGTGGGGGCTGGCGGCTCGGAGGTCGCGGCCTATGACCGCAACCGGTACGGCACGTTGGAGGGATACGCCGATGACGTCCTGGAGCTCTGTCACGCGCTGCGGCTCGAACAGGTGGTCTTCGTCGGTCACTCGGTGAGTGCGATGGTGGGCGTGCTGGCGGCCATCAAGGAGCCGGAGCGCTTCGCCAGGCTCGTGCTCATTGGCCCCTCGCCCTGCTACATCAACGACGGCGAGTATGTCGGAGGCTTCTCTCGCGAGGACATCCTGCAGTTGCTGGAGTCGCTCGACGACAACTACCTGGGCTGGTCCAGCACCATGGCGCCCGTCATCATGGGCAACCCGGACCGGCCGGAGCTGGGCGCGGAGCTCACCAACAGCTTCTGCCGCATGGATCCCGACATCGCGAAGCAGTTCGCGCGGGTGACCTTCCTCTCCGACCACCGGGCCGAGCTTCCGAAGGTCCAGACGCCTTCCCTCGTGCTCCAGTGCTCGAACGATGTCATCGCGGGGGAGGCGGTGGGGGAGTACGTGTGCCGGCAGCTGCCCGCGGGCCAGATGGTCCTCCTCAAGGCGACCGGACACTGCCCCAACCTGAGCGCTCCCGAAGAGACAATCGCGGCGATGAAGCCCTTCCTGGGCTCCTGAAAGGGAATGATGGAAGGCCGCGCCGACACGGAGCCGGAGAAAGAACCTTCCGAGGACTCGGCGGAGGAGCTGTATGAGAATGCTCCGTGCGGCTACCTCTCCACCAGCCCGGATGGACGCATCCTCAAGGTCAACCAGACCTTCCTGACCTGGACGGGCCATTCCAGGGAGGCCCTGCTCGGCGGCAAGCGGTTCTGGGAGCTGCTCACGGTCGCGGGCCGCATCTTCCACGAGACCCACTACGCGCCCCTGCTCCAGATGCAGGGCTTCGTCCAGGAGCTCTCGCTGGACATCGTCTGTGCCGACGGTCGTCCGCTGCCCGCGCTGATCAACTCCGTGCAGAAGCGGGACGCGCTCGGACGGCCCCGCTTCGTCCGGACGACGCTCTTCAACATGACGGAGCGCAAGCGCTACGAGCGCGAGCTGCTGATGGCCCGCCGCAAGGCCGAACAGCTGGCCCAGTCCAAGTCGGCGCTGCTCGCGACCCTCAGCCATGAGATCCGCAACCCCCTCAACGCCATCACCGCCGCCACGCGGCTCCTGGGGATGACGACGCTTTCCGACAAGCAGTCGAAGTACCTGCGCATCCTCGGCTCCGCGTCCGGCAACCTGCTCGCGCTGGTCAACGACATCCTGGACTGGAGCAAGATTGAAGCGGGCAAGCTCTCGCTGGAGCAGCGCGAGTTCTCCCTCCGGGAGCTGCTGGGCGACATCCTGAACGGCCAGGCCGCCCGGGCCGAGGAGAAGCGGCTGCGGCTCCAGATGGAGATCGACGAGCGGGTCCCTGCCGGCCTCTTGGGAGACCCGGTCAAGCTCGGGCAGATCCTCACGAACCTCGTGAGCAACGCCCTCAAGTTCACGGAGAAGGGCGGGGTCACGGTGAGCGTGGCCCTCCGGTCCCGGGACGGCGATGCGTGTGACCTCGCCTTCCAGGTGCGCGACACGGGCATCGGGATTCCACCGGACCGGCTGGCCGCCATCTTCGAGGAGTACACCCAGGCGAACTACGACATCGGGATGAAGTACGGCGGGACGGGGCTGGGCCTCTCCATCAGCCGCAAGCTGGTGGCGCTGCATGGCAGCAAGATGGTCGTGGAGAGCGAGGTTGGACGGGGGACGTGCTTCTCCTTCGACCTGCGCTTGAAGGCCGTGGCGGAGGGCGCCGCCGCCGGCACGGCTCCCAGCAGCGCGGCGTCCCCACAGGCCCTGCGTGGCCTGAAGGTGCTCGTGGTGGAGGACAACGAGGTCAACACCTACGTGCTGGCCCGTTGGTTCGAGCACTGGGGCGTGTCGTTCGACGCCGTCAGGAACGGGCGCGAGGCGGTGGAGCGCCTCCGCCAGGGGAGCTACGAGCTGGTCCTCATGGACCTGCACATGCCGGTGCTGGATGGATACGACGCGTTGAAGGTCATCCGGCGGCTCCCGGACGAACGGCTCCGCCAGATTCCCATCATCGCCATCTCGGCCTCCACGCGGGTCTGGGAGGAGAGCCAGGTCCTGTCCGCGGGGTTCACGGACTTCATCGGCAAGCCCTTCGACGAGGCCGTCCTGTTCAGGAAGATGGCCCGGTGCACTTCCCGCGAGGTGCCGGAGGCGCCCGCGCAGCCGCCGGAAGCGGCCCCTCGTGCCCCCGGGGCCGCCGCGGACGCCCTGGTCCTGGCGCCGGACTTCAGCTTCACGAAGCTGCGGCAGTGGGGGGCGGGAGATCCGCAGGCGAGCGCGGCGCTGGCCCGCTCCTCCGCCCAGGCGCTGGAGCAGGCCCGGCTGACGCTCGCGGCGGCGCTCAAGAAGGGCGCCCCCGACGAGTACGAGCGCGCGTTCGAGTCCATCACGGGGCCCCTGCACCTCCTCGAAGCGCACGGGCTCGCGGCGGCCCTCCGCCGTGCGCGGGCACTGCTCGCCGGCACCGCCCCGGACGCCACGCGGCTCCAGGCCGCCGTGTTCGCCATCGACTGGGAGGTGGAGAGCCTCGTCGGAGCACTCGTCACCCTCGCGAGCGAAGCCGCCCCCTGACCCGGCAGGGACTCCGTCTCCCGGCCAACCCTCGGCCCGGAGCGCCGGTCCACGCCGCATGCGAGCGGCTACGGTGCGCGGCCGCATCCATGGCCTCTCCCGCACTCGCCAATCCCTCCCTGACGCTGGGCCTGTCCCTGGTGGCCGGCATCCTCGCGCAGCTGTTGGCCCGGCACCTGAGCGTGCCCGGCATCGTCGTGCTCCTGTCCGCGGGCGTCCTCTTGGGCCCGGAGGCCCTGGGGCTCATCCAGCCCGCGTCGCTGGGGCCCGCGCTCCAGACCGTCGTCGGCTTCTCCGTGTCCGTCATCCTCTTTGAAGGCGCCATGAGCCTGGACGTGCGCAAGCTGCGCCGCGAGGCCCGCTCCATCCAGCGGCTCGTCACCCTGGGCGCGGCCATCACCGCAGTGGGTGGCACGCTCGCCGCCCGCGCGCTCATGGGCTGGGATTGGAAGGTGTCCGCCCTGTTCGGCACCCTGGTCATGGTGACCGGCCCCACCGTCATCACGCCGCTGTTGCGCCGCGTGCGCGTCACCCACCGCGTCGCCACCGTGCTGGAGGCCGAGGGCATCTTCGTGGACGCCGTGGGCGCCATCATCGCCGTGGTCGCGCTGGACATGGCGCTGCACGCGGAAGAGGGGCCGTGGCTGCTGGTGAGCGCGCTGGGCTCGCGCTGGGGCGTGGGGCTCGCCGTGGGCGCCCTCACCGGCCTCCTCATCACCGTGGGGCTGCGCAAGGCCTCCTGGGTGCCGGAGGACATGACCAACGTCTTCACCCTGGCCCTGGTGCTGGGCGCCTTCCAGGTGAGCAACGCGCTCGCGCCGGAGAGCGGCGTGCTGGCCGCCATCGCCGCGGGGCTCGTCGTGGGCAACGGCAAGGTGCCCGCCCGCCGGGAGGTGCTCGCCTTCAAGGAACAGCTCACCCTGATGCTCCTGGGCATGCTCTTCATCCTGCTGGCCGCGGACATGCGGCTGTCCCAGGTGACGGCGCTGGGCTGGCGGGGCCTCCTCACCGTGCTCGTCCTGATGCTCGTGGTGCGGCCGGTGGCCGTCGCCGCGTCCACCGCCGGCTCCGGCCTGTCCCGCAACGAGAAGGCCTTCATCGCGTGGCTGGGCCCGCGCGGCATCGTCGCCGCCGCCGTGGCGTCGCTGTTCGCCACGCGCCTGGGCGCCCAGGGCGTGCAGGAGGGCCAGGCCCTGCGCGCGCTGGTGTTCCTGGTCATCGGCGTGACGGTGGTGGTGCAGGGGCTGTCCGGCGGCGTCGTGGCGGGGCTTTTGGGCGTTCGCCGCGTGGTGCCCCGGGGCTACGTCCTCCTGGGCGCCAACGCGCTCGCGCGGCAGGTGGCGCACGCGCTCCAGGCGCGCGACGAGGCCGTGCTGCTGGTGGACTCCAGTGACGCCACGCTCAAGCGCGCACAGCAGGAGGGCTTCCGCGTCCTCTTCGGCAACGGGCTGGAGGAGCGCACGCTCCTGCGCGCGGAGCCCGAAGGCCGCCAGGGCTTCGTGGGCCTCACCCACAACGAGGGCGTCAACCTCCTCTTCGCCGAGCGCGTGCGTGCCCTCCAGCGCACCGCCCGCAGCTACACCGCCCTGCACCGGCGCCACGTCGGCGTGTCCACCGACACCGTGAGCGCCACGGGCGGCCATGTCCTCTTCGGCGCGGAGCGCGACCTGGACGTCTGGGTGACTCGCTGTGAACAGGGCGCCGTGTCCCGCGAGTCCTGGCGCCTGGAGGCCCCGCAGGTGGAGAACATCGTCCCTCCCGCCACCGGCAACCTGGAGGAGGCGCTCGTCCCGCTCGTGCTGGAGCGCGAGACGGGCACCGTCCTCTTCGACGAGTCCACCGTCCCCGTGGCCGGAGACCGCGTGGACTTCCTCGTCGCGCACGGGCGGAAAGATGAAGCCCACGCGTGGCTTTCCGCTCACGGCTGGCGGCCCGTGACGTCTGACGTTCCAATCCCAGACACTCTCCCTCCCCTGGGACGGAGAGACCGTTGAATGGTTCGCGTGGGTTGCATGAAATGCCCGGACCGGCCTCGGGCCCGAGCGGATGTCCCGCGGCGGCTCCAGAGAACGGGCAGGAGGCGTTCATGCGGCTGCCTTCGGGCGTCGTCACGATGCTCGCCGTGGTGCTCAACACCGGCGTGGGACTGGCAGCACCTCCCCCTTCACCCCCCGCGAACGCGACACCGCCGAAGCTGCCGCCGGGCGTCTCCGCGACGCTGTGGCGGCTCTCGGTGCCCAAGGGCCTGGAGCCCACGCCCGAGCGGGTGGCCCTGGGCGAGAAGCTCTTCCGCGACAAGCGCCTGTCGGTGGACAACACCGTGTCCTGCATGACGTGCCATGAGCCGGAGCTGGGCTTCACGGACGGCAAGCCGCTGTCGGAGGGCGTCAAGGGGCAGAAGGTGACGCGCAACAGCCCCACCGTCCTCAACGCCCTCTTCAACGCCACCCAGTTCTGGGACGGCCGCGCGGGCACGCTGGAGGACCAGGCGAAGCTGCCCATCCTCAACCCGCGCGAGATGGGCATGCCGGACCCGGACACCGTCGTGAAGAAGGTGCGCGGCATCCCGGAGTACGTCACCGACTTCCAGAAGGTCTTCGGCCGCGAGCCCAACTTCGACGACCTGGCGGTGGCCATCGCCGCGTTCGAACGGATGCAGTTCTCCGGCGACGCGCGCTTCGACCGGTTCATCGCGGGCGACGGCAAGGCGCTCAGCGCGAGCGAGAAGAACGGCTGGGCGCTCTTCAACGGCAAGGCGCGCTGCAACTCCTGTCACGCGGGCAACGCAGTGTCCCCGCTGTTCAGCGACCAGAAGTTCCACAACATCGGCGTCGCCGCGCACAAGCAGGACTTCGTCACCCTGGCGCGCAAGGGCGTGCAGGTGGTGCGCACCGGTGACGAGAAGCAGATTGACGAGCTGGCGCTCAACTCGGAGTTCTCCGAGCTGGGCCGCTTCCTCGTCACCAAGCAGGAGAACGACGTGGGCTCGTTCAAGACGCCCACCCTGCGCAACGTGGGCATCACCGGCCCGTACATGCACGACGGGTCGCTCACCACGCTGTGGGACGTGATGGACCACTACAACAAGGGCGGCGTGGCCAATCCCTATCTGGACGGGGGGATGCAGCGGCTGGGGCTCACGGAGCCTGAAATCGACGACCTGGTGGCGTTCCTCTTCACGCTCACGGACACGAAGTTCGACAAGCTCAACAAGGAGCAGCTGGCGAAGCAGCGCGCCCGGAAGAACACCCGGCCGGAGCGGGACACCGCCATCGCCATGGGCAAGAAGGGCAACCTGGGCGACCTGGCCCCGAACCCGAACCTGACCGAGAAGAACCCGGCCGACCTGGGCTTCTACGGCGACGTCACCCCGGTGACGACCACCCAGCGGAAGTAGTGGAGGCGCGCCATGGCCAACAAGTTCCAGAGCATCGAGACGAAGCACTACGCCGAGCGCGACGCCTTCTTCGAGGGCCTCAAGAAGCTGGACCGCCGCGCCTTCATGCGCGTCGCCGGCATCTCCGCTGGCATCGTTGCGGGCATGGGCAAGCTCACGCCCAACAGCTTCCAGCTGGTCAACGTGGCGGAGGCGCAGGGGGAGAAGCCGAAGTTCTCCTTCGCGTACATCTCCGACACGCACCTGTACGAGAACAAGCTCAACGACCGCTTCGTGCGCGCCATCCTCAAGGCCGTGGACGACGTGAACGCGCTGGACCCCCAGCCGGACTTCGTCCTCTTCGGCGGCGACCTCGCCCAGCTGGGCCAGGCGGGTGAGCTGAAGCTGGGCGCCCAAATCCTCAAGTCCGTGAAGGCCCCCATCAAGATGATGGTGGGCGAGCACGACTGGTTCCTGGACATGGGCGAGCTGTGGAAGGACCTCTTCGGCGCGCCCAACTACTCCTTCGACCACAAGGGCGTGCACTTCGTGGTGCTCAACTCCATCCACGAGAAGGACTTCTGGACGGAGCGGAAGCTCTCCCCCATGGAGCGCATGAAGATCGTCGCGGGCCTCGACAACGGCATCCAGTCCCGCTTCGAAGTGGGCGCCGAGCAGCGCCAGTGGCTCCAGAACGACCTGGCCAAGGTCGCGAAGACGACGCCGGTCATCGTCTTCAGCCACTCGCCGCTCTACAAGTACTACAAGCCCTGGAACTTCTGGACCGACGACGCGGACGAGGTGCAGGCCATCCTCAAGCCGTACGAGAAGGTCACGGTCATCCACGGCCACACGCACCAGCTCTTGAGCAACCGCATTGGCAACATCTCCTTCCACGGGATGCTGTCCACCGCGTGGCCGTGGCCGTACGCGCCGGAAGGCCTGCCGTCGCTCACGGTGCCCATGAACCGCGCGGATCCGTTCAGCCAGTTCGACGGCTGCGGCGACGGGCGCATGGACGTGCTCGAGTCGGGGCTCGTGGACAAGCTCTACAACCTCTGGCAGCGCGACCCCATCACCGTGCGCTCCGCCTACCTGGGCTCGGGTGGCAAGCAGTCCGCGCCCCCCAAGCCCAAGCTGCCCACCTACTAGGACCGGAAGAGGAAATCCCTCCCATGAACCTGCGAATGAAGCTGCTCGTGGTCCCGTGCGCGGCCCTGTCCTTCGCCGGCGGCGTGGCGCTCGCCACGTCTCCGGAGACGAAGGCGGAGCCGCTGCCCAAGCACGTGCTGCCGGCGTCCAAGGACGGCAACCTGGTGCTGGGCCTGTGCGACGGTGAGACGTCCATGGAAGTGCCCGGCGTGAAGGACGGCCAGAAGCTCACGCGAGCCCAGGCCATCACCGCCACCGCGCAGTTGATGGACGACTGGCGCAAGAAGAACCCGAACGCGAACTGGGACGACGTGCCCGGCCCGGTGCTGGCGCAGGCCACGCCTCCGGCCGCGAAGAAGTCCCCGCCGCCCGCGCCCCAGCCCAACCCCGGCGCGAAGCCGGCGGGCAACGACGTGCGCCAGGGCGGCGTGGGCGCGCAGACGGGCGCCAGCGCGGTGCCCCAGCAGCAGAAGGCGAACCTCCAGACGGGCCACACCTACGGCGCGTACTCCGAGCGCGACGAGCAGGTCTGGGCGGCCTCCGTGCAGGAGACGGTGAAGGAGGGCCACCGCGTGTTCCACGACGCGGAGGCGCTGGGCGGCACGGTGGGCGTGTCGTGCGACATGTGCCATCCGGACGGCGCCAACACCCACCCGGAGACCTACCCGAAGTACCAGGTGCAGCTGGGCCGCACGGCGCTGCTGCGCGACATGATCAACTGGTGCATCGAGAACCCGGTGCGCGGCAAGCCGCTGGCGGACGGCGACCCGAAGATGCGCGCGATGGAGGCGTACATCTACGCGCAGCGCAAGGGCGTGAAGCTGGAGTACGGCAAGCACTGAGGTCCGGACAGGCCCTGGGTTTCCGGGCGCTGCTGGCGCTCAGGAGCCCAGGGAGAGGTCCAGGGCCACGTAGGCAGCGCAGAACGGATACGCGAGCAGCAGGCTGTAGGTGATCTGCAGCGGCGTCAGGCGCCGCCGGTCGATGACGCCCCCAGAGGGGCCGCGAGCATCCCGGCGGCGCAGGTACGCCCCCAGCGCGAAGGACACGGCGCCTGACACGACCCAAGCGTTCATGGGGAGAGCATCAAGCGCGCTCGGACCGGGACGCAAGGCAGGCTGCCGTCACATCCGGCTGATGAGGAAGCGCACAATCAGGAACAGCGCCATCGCATAGGCGTACCCCAGCAGGACGCGGCCGGCGATGCGCTGCGGCGTCGGCTTGTGAGGCCCGGCATCGGCTGGGGGCGCGCGGCGCTGGTCACGCATCACGAGGAAGCGTCCCACCCCGAGCGCGGCGATGACGGAGATGATCACGATGTCGAAGGCGTCCATGGGGCGGGAGCTTCGGCCCGGGACCTGACAGGATTCAAGACAAGGAACGCGTCTCCCCCACCCGCGACGCGTTGCAAGAACCCATCCGACAGATTCCCGGCAGATGGACGGAGCGCCACCCCCGGCAGCGACCGGCCAAAAACCTGTCCGACAGTCGGACAGGTTTTTCTTGGCCGGGCGGGGAGGGCGCTCGGACGGTGGTGGTCCTGGTGCCGGGAGTTCGGCGGGGTCTTGTCTTCTCCTCTGGACGACAGCCTTTGGGGCCGAAGGCCTACGAGGGTGCTTCGGGCCGGGATTTCAGGCGCGGGGTCTTGCCTTCCCCCCGGCCGCGCCCGGTTGAATGCGGGCCATGTCCCTCATCCCTGTCACGGACCCCAGCGGCCTGCTGGAGCGCGCGCCGCGTCTGACGGAGCTCCTTCCGGATGCCGCGCTGTCGGAGGCGCTTTCTCGCGGGGATGCGTGGGCGGTGCATGCGGCGCTCTCCCGCCGGTTGGAGCACGAGCCTCCGGGCCCCACCCGGCAACTGCTCGCGGCGCTGGTGGCGGACCGGGGCGCCTTCGTCATCGCGGCCCGTCCACCAGCCACGTCCTCCATGCTGGGCACGGGCGTCCGGTGGAAGGGGACGCCTCCTCGCGGCGCCGCCCCAGGCACGCCCTTCGTCGCCGAGCGCACCGTGACGGTGCTGGGCGTGCCGGTGTGGCCCCTGGAGGGCTACCTCGTGCGCTCGGATGGCAAGGCTTCGCTCCAGGTCATCGGTCAGGTGCCGCCATCGCCCGGCAGGTCGCGCCGCCGCGCGACGACCCTGGCCAGCGTGGCGCTGGGGCTCTGCGCCGTGGCGGGGTTTGGCGCGATGTGGCTGGACGCGCGCAGCATGCGCGCCGTGACCGTCGTCAATGGGCTGTCGCGCCCCGTGGACGTGCGCATCGGTGACGAGCACTGGGTGGTGGCGCCCGGAACGCAGGAACAGGGCCGCGTGAAGCAGGGAAGCGGCCTGCTCCGCGCGGTGACCACCTGGCCCGGCCAGACGCCCGTCATCGAGGAGGTGTGGCTGCCGGCCGACGGCGAGCGCATCCTCTACAACGTGAAGGGCGCGGCGATGCTGGAGGCCGTCTCCTCCGAGGACACCTCCGCGCGCCCGCGCTCCAGGTCCCTGCCGGAGAGCGCCACGGTGCTCCAGCCGGGCGAACAGCTCACCGTCCAGGCCGCGAACTGGGAGTCCGCCGCGCGCGCCTTCGCGGAAGCGGGGCGCTGGGAGGCCGCGGGCCGCGTGGCCTCCGCCGTCGCGCAGGTCGAGCCGCGGAATGCCCTGGCGCGGGAGATGGCCGCGCGCGCCGTCCTCATGCTGGACTCGCAGGCGCCGGCGAACCTCCCGGATGCCCTGCGCTGGCGGGACACGCGCGGCTACGCGGCCATGCTGATGCACACCTGGCAGGAGGACCCGGCCGCGCAATCCCTGGCACTGGCGCTGATGCGCCACATTGGCGAAGGCGACACGGCCCGCGCCCGCTACTCCGAGCACGCGCAACAACATCCAGGCTCCCCCCTGGCGGCCCTCTACCTCCAGCGCTCGATCCCGCCACCCCTGGGGACCGGGGAGGCCGTCACCGCCTATCAGTCGCTGGCGGAGCGCTTCCCCAACTCGCCCGAGGTCCGCCGCGCGTGGCTGGAGGCGCGGTGGCGCTTCGAACTGGAAGGCTCCCAGGACTGGAGTGACATCGAGCGCCAGGACTTCGTCGTCGAGACGTCGAGGCTGCTGAAGACACTCGAGGAGAAGCATCCACCGGACACCCTGGAGGCGCTGGAGCTGGACGTGCGCATCCTCCTGCGCGCGCAGCTGCGTGACGCGGCCACGACCGTGGTGCGCCGCTACGGCGAGGACGCGCGCCAGCGGAGCTGGGACTTCCTGGTGCTGGCCGGACGCACGGCCGCGGCCGCCGGCCCCGAGCACACGTCCTACGTGATGCGCGACTGGATCCCCACCGCCCTGGCGCGGCAGCCGGAGCGCGTGGCGCTGCTGGACCTGCTCACCGGCCAGCGGTTGCCCAGGGAGGAAGAGCTGACGGCCATGACGTCCCCCGTGGACCGCGCCGTGCTGCGCCTCACCCGCGACACGTTGCTGGACCCGAAGCGCGCGCTGGCGCAGGCCGTGAAGGAACCCGAGGCCGTGCTGTCCCGCCTGGACCCGGAGGTCTCCGCGCTGCTCGCCCTGGAGCTCACGCGGACAGGGGACGCGCGAGCGAAGAACCTCTTCAACGCGTCGCTGCCGCTGATGCTCGCGCGCGACCTCCTGCGCAAACACGCCGTGTCCACGCCCCGCAATGCCGGACCGGACCTCATCCGCCTGCCCCCGGGCCTGCGCGCCGCCGCCACCCTGGTCCACGCCCGGCGCGACGCGCAGGAGGGCTACCCCATCTTCACCCAGCGCCTGGACGGACTTGCCCGCATGGACGCGCTGGAGGGCTTCGCGGTCCGCGCCGCCGGCCCCTGGATGCGGCGCGCGTTCGACGCCTGCATGGACACGAAGGCCGTTCTCACCCCGCCCCCGGGCATGCTCTTGAGAGGCGCCGTCGTGGAGGCGCAGGCTCGCCAGGAGGACCGCCGCCCGAACTGCGAGGCGCGCATCGTCACGCCCACCCGGCTGCCGCTGCCCCGGGCCGCCCGGAACGCGAACGGCGCCGACCCCTGAGAAGGGTCCGGCGCCGTCACGGTGCAGCGGGGGAGGGGAACCTCAGCCCGGCTGGCAGACCTGGCGGAGGATGTCCAGGGACTCCAGCGCCTTGCCCGCGCCAATCACCACGGCGGACAGCGGGTCCTCCGCGAGGAACACCGGCAGGCCCGTCTCCTCGCGCAGCAGCGTGTCCAGGTTCTTGAGCAGCGCGCCGCCACCGGCCAGCACGATGCCCCTGTCGGCGATGTCACCGGCCAGCTCCGGCGGCGTGCGCTCCAGCGTGAGCTTCACCGCTTCCACGATGCCGTTGACGGGCTCCGCGAGCGCGTCGCGCACCTCGTCGCTGGACACCGTCAGCGTGCGCGGCACGCCGGCCACCAGGTCGCGACCCTTGATCTCCATGGTCATGACCTCGTCCGTCGGGTACGCCGTGCCGATGCCCATCTTGATGAGCTCCGCCGTGCGCTCACCGATGAGCAGGTTGTACTTGCGCTTGACGTACTGGATGATCGCCTCGTCCAGCTTGTCGCCGCCAATGCGCACGGACTTGGCGAACACGATGCCCGCGAGGCTGATGACCGCGACGTCGGACGTGCCACCGCCGATGTCCACAATCATGTTGCCGCTGGGCTCCGTCACCGGCAGGCCCGCGCCAATCGCCGCGGCCATGGGCTGCTCGATGAGGTAGACCTCGCGCGCGCCCGCGTTGGCGGCCGCCTCGCGCACCGCGCGGCGCTCCACCTCCGTGATGCCGGACGGGATGCCGATGATGATGCGCGGGTTCACCAGCGTCTTGCGGTTGTGCGCGCTCTGGATGAAGTAGCGCAGCATCGCGGCGGTGATTTCGAAGTCGGCGATGACGCCGTCCTTCATGGGCCGGATGGCCACGATGTTGCCCGGCGTCCTGCCGAGCATCTCCTTGGCCTCCTTGCCCACGGCGAGCACCTTCTTGCCGCCGCGCGAGTCCTGCTGCACCGCCACGACGGAGGGCTCGTTGGACACGATGCCCTGGCCGCGGATGTAGATGAGCGTGTTCGCCGTACCCAGGTCGATGGCGAGGTCGCGCGAAAACAGGGTGTGGAGCCAGTCGAACATACGGGGACGGAAACTTTCGGAAGGGCCGGAAAACTCCCCGCCCTTCAGACGGAGTGCGTTGTCGAAACTACTACGCGCCGCAATACGGAGGAAGAAAAGCCAGAACCCTGCTGAGGGCGCCGCTCGCTGGACAACCAACCGCACCCACCGGTCTGTTCCCTTGTCCGCATTCGAAACGCGCTCCCCCGGGCAGCGGCCGGGCGGACGTCCAGGCCGCTCAGCGCTTCAGCGAGTACTTCGCGATGGCGTAGAGGGCGCGAACGCCGTCCTTCCAGCCAATCTTCTTGCCCTCCTCGTAGGTGCGCCCGTGGTAGCTGATGGGCACCTCGAAGACGCGCCAGTTGCCGCGCGCCACCTTGGCGGTGATTTCGGGCTCGAAGCCGAACCGGTCCTCCTCCACCGTCACCGAGCGCAGGACCTCCGTACGGAAGGCCTTGTAGCAGGTCTCCATGTCGGTGAGGTTCAGGCCGCTCGTCATGTTGGAGAGCATGGTGAGCGTGTTGTTGAGGACGGTGTGCCAGTAGTACAGCACCCGGCGCGGCGACCCGATGAAGCGGCTGCCGAAGACGACGTCCGCATCGCCGTCGAGGATGGGCTGGATGACCCGCGGGATGTCCTTGGGGTCGTATTCCAGGTCCGCGTCCTGGACGAGGATGATGTCCCCCGTGGCCTCGGCGAAGCCCCGGCGCAGCGCGGCCCCCTTGCCCTGGTTCTGCTCCTGGAAGAGCACCCGGATTTCGTTCCGGTTCTTCGGCGTGCCCCCGAGGATGTCCAGCCCCTGTTCGGCCAGCTGCCGCAGGAATTCGCGGCTGCCGTCCTTGGAGCAGTCGTCCACCAGGACGAGCTCCTTGGGGAAGTCCACGGCGGTGCAGCGGCGGAGGATTTCCGCCAGGGTGGGAATCTCGTTGTAGACGGGAATGACGAGCGAGACGAGCATGGCGGCCCCGCCCTATCGCATTTCCCCCGCCAGGGCGACTCCCTTGCTCACAAAATTCAGGCCCCGGCCGCCCCCCGGAGCGCGTCCAGCAGGGCCTCCAGGTCCGCGTCCCCGGTGAGCGGGTGGATGAGGGTTGTCCTCAGGTACACCCCCCGGGGCAGCCGCGTCTGCACCAGGTAGAAACTTCCACGGGAGACCAACGCCTCGCGCAGGCGGACCTGGAGCGCGTCCCAGCCCTCCGGCGGGACGTGCGCGGGGGTGTGGCGGAAGCAGACGATGTTGCAGTCGGGCTCCAGGGCCAGCTCGAAGTCCGGCGCGGCGGTGAGCATGCGCGCGAAGCGGCGGGCCTGGTCGTAGGAGGCGGTGACGGCCTCCTCGAAGACGCGCGTGCCCAGGACGGACAGGCACGCGTAGACCTTGAGGGGCATCATCTCCTTGGTGCACTCCAGCGTGCGCAGGGCCACGTCGCTGTAGGGGCGCGAGTCCTCGCCGTCGCCGTGGAAGAGGTAGTGGGCCTCCTGGGAGAAGGCGTCGAAGGAGCGCGCGCCGTCGCGAAAGAGCACCGCCGTCACCAGCGCGGGCATGAGCAGCCCCTTGTGCGCGTCCCACACCACGGAGTCCGCCCGCTCGATTCCCTTCACCTGCGCGCGGTACTTCGGGCTGAGCGCCGCGGCGGCCCCGTGCGCGCCGTCCACGTGGAACCACAGGCCGTGCTTTTCCGCGAAGTCCGCCACGGGCTCCAGCGGGTCGAAGGCGCCGGTGGCGGTGGAGCCCGCGCTGGCCGCCACGGCGATGGCCTTCCGGCCTGCGCATTGGGCCCGCTCCAGCGCGTCCTCCAGGGCGTCCGGCCGGACCCGGAAGTGGTCATCCACGTCCACCGGGGTGAGGCCGCCTTCGCCCCAGCCCATGATGCGGACCGACCGGGCCAGGCAGTAGTGGGCGGAGCGGGGGACCAGCACCGTCAGGGGCGGGCCCGCGTGCGCGCCGCCATTCCACGCGTCATAGCCGGCCTTCGCCTGGCGCGCGGCGAGCAGGGCGGTGAGGTTGCCCGCGCTGCCGCCGGAGGTGAGCACGCCCCGGGTGGTGGAGGGCATGCCCAGCGTCCCGGCCATCCACGCGAGCACGTGGTGCTCCATCGCGGTGGCGACGGGGCCCATCTCGTACACGGCCATGCCGTTGTTGAGCAGCGACGACACGGCGTCGCACAGCGCGGCCAGGGGCACGGGCGCCGTCACCTGGTGGCCCACGTAGCGCGGGTGGTGCAGGTGGTGCGAGCCCTCCAGCACGCGCGTCATCAGCGCCGCGAAGGCGGAGGCCACCTCCGGCGCCGGCTCCTGGGGGAAGACCGTGGCGAAGCGCTCCTGGTTCACCGCCGGCGGGGCCCAGGGC
>NZ_RAWL01000174.1:0-17090 GCF_003668885.1 Corallococcus sp. AB049A
GGGGAGGGCGCACGGTCCTCTCCTGTGTTTCCGGGCCTGACTTGACGCGAGGGGCGGTTCTGGACCAAGGGCATGACCCGAATGGTCCGCTCCGCTCCTCGTGCCGTTTTGACCGCCGGGCTCGCCGCCCTGGTGGTGTGCACCGCGCTGGTGACGATGTCCGCGATTGCGTTCCCGCAGGGCTACAGCCCCGCGAGGCTGACGTGGCCGGGCGCCCCCGTCCTGCTGGGCTGGGTGCATTACGATGCCGGCTGGTACGCGCGCATCGCGACGGAGGGCTACAGCTACACGCCCGGCCAGCAGAGCCCGGTGGCGTTCTTCCCGCTGTACCCGCTGGTGCTGCACGGCCTGGGCCTGCTGCACGTGGACACGTTCATCGCGGGCGTGCTCGTCACCATGCTGTGTGGCCTGGGCGCGCTGTACGTCTTCACGCTGTGGGCACGCACCCGCGCGGATGAGGACTCGGCGAGGAACGCGGGGCTGCTGCTGGCGTTCTACCCGTTCGCGTTCTTCCTCTATGGGGCCATGTACTCGGACGCGCTGTTCCTCCTGCTCATCATCGCGGCGTTCCTGCTCCTGGAGCGGGGGCAGCTGGGGTGGGCGGTGCTGCTGGCGGCGGTGGCCACGGCGGCGCGTCCGGTGGCGCCCGCGCTGGTGGTGGGGCTGCTCGCGCGGCGGCTGGAGTGGAAGCACGAGCGCGGCCTGAAGTGGAGCTGGGTGGACCTGCTGCCGGTGTTCGCGGCGGCGGGCTTCGTGCTGTACCTGCTCTACCAGTGGAAGGCGTTCGGAGATCCGTTCGCGTTCGTGAAGGTGCAGTCCGCGCCGGGCTGGGACCAGAAGCCGGGCTGGCGCACGTGGGTGAAGCTGCGCTGGTTCCAGGGCTTCAGCCGGGACATGTCGCTGTCGGACGGCCTGAGGCTCGTGGGGCACGCGGCCGTCACCGTGGGCGCCCTGGCGCTCATCTGGCCCACGGCGAAGCGGCTGGGGTGGGGCTACGGCGTCTACACGCTGGCCATCGTGGGACTGCCCGCCCTGTCGAGCAAGGACTTCATGGGCATGGGGCGCTACCTGCTGGCCGCCTTCCCGCTGTTCCTCACGCTGGCGCTGCTGCTCAAGGAACGTCCGCGCATGAGGTGGGGCGTGCTCGCGACGAGCGCCTGCGTGATGCTGGCGCTGGCGGCGGCATACGGAGCCGCGGAGTACGTGTCATGAGCGGACTCATGGACCAGGCCCTGGCGCTCTACGCGCACCTGCCCGCGAGCGAGCGCTTCCACGTGCACGCACGGGCATCCTCGGCCCCACTGCTCGCGGTGGCGTCGCGCCTGCCTTCGGGGACGGTGGCGGACATCGGCTGCGGGCACGGCCTGCTGTCCGCGGTGATGGCGCTCGCGGTGCCGGAGCGCCGGGTGCTCGGAGTGGACCTGGACGAGCGCAAGGTGCACTGGGCCAGGCAGGCCCTGTCGCGACTGCCCAACGTGACGCTCGACGTGGGCTCGGTGGAAGACCTCGCGCGAACGCAGCCGCACTCGCTCGACGCGGTGGTGGTCTGCGACGTGCTGTACCTGCTGCCCGATGAGAAGTGGCCGGGCTTCCTCCAGTCCGTGCGAAGCCTGCTCAAGCCCGGAGGCCGCTTCCTCTTGAAAGAGGTGGAGGGCGACCGCTCCTGGAAGCACGCCAAGGCGCTCGCGCAGGAGTGGGTGATGGTGTCGCTGCTGGGCCGCACCAAGGCCAGCGGAGGCATGGTCCTCAAGCCGCGAGTTGACGGAGTCCGGCTCCTGCGAGACGCGGGCTTCGAGGTGCGCGAAGTCGTGGGCCTGGGCCAGGGCTACACCACGCCGCACCTGCTCTACGACGCCGAAGCCCGCTGAAGCTCGCCGTAGTTCGTCAGCGAGACGCCCCGCTCCTCGAGCTTCGCCTTCACGCGGGGACTGGTGAGCGCGGCCAGCTCCGCGCCCCAGCCGTAGGTCCACGCCGGATCCTCCGGCACGTGTGGCGCACCCTCACCGGGATGGCACCCCAGCTCGAAGTCCCCCGCCGGCAGCGCGTCCAGCACCGCCAGCAGCGCGGGCTCATCCAGCCGGCCCGCCTCGAACACGCCCCCGGCACTGACCCGCCGCACGCCCGGCCGGGCCCGGGGCGCCGTGCGCGCGAGCACCGCCAGCACCGTCGTCTTCAACGCGGGCCCGGGAGCCCGCAGCCACGACGCGCGAGGCAGCGCATCCGGCCACCGCAGGGGCAGGCCCTCGCGAGCGGCGATGCCCTCCACCACCGGCCGCACCCCCGGCAAGAGGTGCAGGTGCTGGTGCCCATCCAGGTGATCCACCTGCGCGCCCAGCTCCCGGGCACGGGCCACCTGCGCGGACAGCTCCCGCTCCAGCTCCTCGCGCCGCACCCGCCCCGTCAGCCACGCCTTCGCGAACGCCGCCCAGTCGCCGCGCAGCCGCCCGTCCGGCGCCACCGTCCGCACGGCCTCCATGGGGGCCGCGCACGGCAGCCGCGTGGACAGCGCCAGGTGCACGCCCACCGCCAGCCCCTGCGCCTTCGCCCGCGCCACCGCATCCGCGGCGGAGGGCCCCATGGCCAGCAGCGTCGCGCTGGTCACGATGCCCTCGCGGTGCGCTCGCAGGATGCCCGCGTCCAGTGACGGATGCAGGCCCAGGTCGTCCGCGTTGACGATGAGCCGCGTGCGCGACGCCATGACGTCCTACCCGCGCCCCTGCACCGAGCGCAGCGGCTGCACCGACGGCGGCAGGCGCACCGGCTTGGCCGGCGGCGGCGGCGAGCGCGTCTCCGGGTACAGCGCCACCAGCTCCTTCACCATCTTCAGGATGACCGACGGCGACGCCAGCGTGGAGATGCCGCGCGTGCGCGGGAAGTAGTCCACGCCCATCTGGAACACGCGGAAGCCCTTGCGGATGGCCTTCACCACCAGCTCCGCGTCGATGAACGAGCCCTGGCTCTTGAGCTCCATCGACTCCAGCACCCGGCGGTGCATCAGCTTGAAGCTGAAGTTCACGTCCTTGATCTGGATGTCGAACAGCGCCCGGATGAGCAGGTTGTAGACGAACGAGTACACGATGCGCTTGGAGCCCTCGCTCGTGCGGTCGAACCGGAAGGCGCAGATCATGTCCGCCTCCAGGTACTCCATCAGGTGCAGCGCCCGCTCCAGCTCGCGCATGTCCCACGGCAGGTCGATGTCCGAATAGAGCACCAGGTCCTTCGTGCTCGCCGCCAGCCCCGTGCGCATCGCCCCGCCCAGCTTCAGGTTCACCGGGTGCGTGATGACCCGCAGCTGGGGGACCTTCGCCGCGAGCGCGTCGCAGACCTCCTGGGTCCGGTCCGTGGAGGCGTCGTTGACGACGATGATTTCGAAGTCGTCGGTGAGCTTCGGCAGCACTTCCAGTGCGCGGCTCACGGCGCGCTCCACGTAGTCCTCTTCGTTCCAGGCGGGGAAGAAGAGGCTGATGCTCGGGTACTTGGCCACGGTCGTCATGTCGCGCGCGTTCCGTCAGGAAGGAAACGCCGCGCTCGCTAGCAGACGGCCCCCCCGGTGGCAAACCTCTTGGCCCTTCCTGTGGGAAACCCCTATAGTACCGCCTAGTCATCATTTTACGGGGACACGGTGAAAACCCAGCCCTACACGCTTCTGGTCGTGGACGATTCGCAGGCACTGCTTCCTCAGCTGGTGCGCACGCTCGGCCCGGAGGACTTCGCCCTGCGCGTGGCGCGCTCCGGGCCGGAGGCGCTGGGGCTCACCCAGGAGGTAGACGGCGTCCTGCTCTGCTCCGGTGGCCTCGACCCAGGCCAGGCCCAGGCCCTGCTGGAGGCCCTCACCCCACCACCACCGGCGCCCCAACCCGCCGTGGTGGTTCTTGCGCCCCCGGAGGATCGGGCCCTGCGGCTCGCCGCTCTGCGCAGAGGGGGTGAGGTGATTCTGACCCCATGGGACGACGAAGAGCTGCGTTTGAGGCTCTACCGGAGCCTCGAAACGCACTCGCGGTTGAAGTCACTTCACTCCCAGGTGGAGGAGCTGCGGCGCCTGGCGGTGACGGACGGCCTGACCCAGGTGCACAACCACCGCTACTTCCAGGAGCGGCTGCGCGAGGAGTTCCGCCGCTCGCAGCGCTACGACGAGAGCCTGTCGCTCATCCTCGTGGACCTGGACCACTTCAAGAACATCAACGACGCCCACGGCCACGGGGCGGGGGACCGCGTCCTCCGGGAGGTGGCGGCCTCCCTCCAGCACAGCGTGCGCGAGACGGACCTGGTGGCGCGCTACGGAGGGGAGGAGTTCGCCATCCTCCTGCCCTGCACCCACCTGCCCGGCGCCCTCACCGTGGCGGAGCGAATCCGCAAGGGAATCAACGAGTTGCACGCAGGCCCGGAGGGTGCCCTGCGCGTCACCGCGTCCCTGGGCGTCTCCAGCTTCCCCCACCGCGCCATCCTCACCCCGGAACAGCTGTTGCTCACCGCGGACGAGGCCCTCTACCGCGCCAAGCGCGAGGGCCGCGACCGCATCTGCCTCCACCCCCCCGCGCCCCTGTTTTCGGCGCCGCCTTCACGGGCAGGCTGACCCAGCGGGTCAAAAACCCGGGGTCTCATTTGACCCGGTTGGGGGCGGTGGGTCTACAATGACCTTGCCCCTTTTTGTCATGTCTCTGAAAAGAGGCGTGATTGCCGGGGTTTATCCAAATCTCTGGTTTGGCAAGGCCATTGCAAATGTCGATTCCCGGAAAGTCCATGGGAACCCTCGGAGCTCAAGCGCAGGCGCAGGAACCGGTCACCCGCGGCCGGCTGCTGCTCGTGGACGACGAGGAGAACATCCTCAAGTCCATCCGGCGGGTCCTGCGCCGGGGTGAGTGGGAGATCGAGACGGCGACGGACGCCGAAACGGGCCTGCGCACGCTGGAGCGCTTCCAGCCGGAGGTCGTCATCTCCGACTTCCGCATGCCGGGCATGAACGGCGTGGAGTTCCTCAACCAGGTGAAGCTCCAGGCGCCGCGCGCCCAGCGCATCATGCTGACGGGCCAGGCGGATCAGCAGGCCATCGAAGAGGCCATCAACCGCTCGGAAATCTTCCGCTTCATCTCCAAGCCCTGGAACGACAGCCACCTGGTCCTCACGGTGAAGAGCGCCTTCGAGCAGTACGCGCTCCACGCGGAGAACGACCGGCTCTACCGCGTCACCCAGGAGCAGAACGCGGAGCTCAAGCACCTCAACGCGGACCTGGAGGAGCGCGTCGCGCTGCGCACGCGCCTGCTCTCCACGGCCAAGCGCGAGTGGGAGCTGTCCTTCGACTGCATGGAGACGCCGCTCGCGGTGGTGCGCGCGCGGGACTTCGCGGTGCGCCGGGCCAACGTCGCCTACGCGCAGGTGGCCCGCCGCTCCATCGAAGAGGTGCCTTCGGACGTCCCCTGCCACCAGTACCTCTTCGGCCGGGACACGCCCTGCGCCGGGTGCCCGCTGCCCTCCGCCATGGAGACGGGCAAGGGCGCGCGCGGTGAGGTGCAGCAGGGCGGGCGCAGCTACGTGGTGGCCGCGTACCCCTTCGCGGGCGACGACCGCGCGGTGTGCACCTACCGCGACGTCACGGAGGAGCAGGCCATGACGCGCCGGCTCATCGAGACGGAGAAGATGGCCGCGGTGGGCCAGCTCGCGGGCGGCGTGGCGCACGAAATCAACAACCCGCTGGGCGGCATCCTCGCCTTCGCGCAGCTGATGTCCCGCGACGCGGGCCGCAGCGAGAGCGACCTGGAGTCGCTGAAGCTGATTGAAGAGAGCGCGCTGCGCTGCAAGCGCATCGTGGAGAGCCTGCTGAAGTTCAGCCGGCACAGCCGCGTGGAAGACCGGCGCCTCTTTGATTTGTCCAAGTGCGTGGAGGACGCCGCGGTCCTCTTCCGCGCGCAGCTCAAGTCCATGCCCAAGGTGGAGATGAAGCTGGGCCTGAAGGACGGGTTGCCCAAGGTGTACGGCGACCCCGGCACGCTCGCGCAGGTGGTGCTCAACCTGCTGCAGAACGGCCTGCAGTCGCTGCCCAAGGCGGAAGGCCGCCTGACCCTGGAGACGGGGCGCGAGGGCGACCGGACCTTCTTCGCGGTGACGGACACAGGGGCGGGCATCGAAGAGAAGCACCTGCCGCGCATCTTCGAGCCGTCCTTCACCACCAAGCCGCCCGGCGAGGGCACCGGCCTGGGCCTGTCCATCGCCTACCGAATCGTCCAGGACCACGGGGGCACCTTCCAGGTGGACACCCACGTGGGCCAGGGCTCCCGCTTCACCGTCTTCCTGCCCATTCCCCTGCAGCTCGAGAGGTTGCCGTGAACCAAGTCAAGCGCGCCAAGGTCCTCGTTGTGGATGACGACTCCGTCGTCCTCAAGGCCGTCACCCAGATCCTCCAGCGGGAAGGCCACCCTGTGGTGGCCATCGACGACGCGGTGGAGGGGCTCACGGCGGCGAAGGACCCGTCCATCGACGTGGTCGTGCTCGACATCAAGATGCCGCACCTGTCCGGCATGGACCTGTTGCGCGCCATCAAGGCGGACCGCCCGGACGTGGAGGTCATCATGATGACGGCCTTCGCCACCGTGGAGACGGCGGTGGAGGCGGTGAAGGCGGGCGCGTACGACTACCTCACCAAGCCCTTCGAGAACATCGACGAGGTCAGCCTCACGGTGGCCAAGGCCGCCGAGCGCAAGGCGCTGAAGGACCGCACCCGCGCGCTGGAGGAGGCGCTCACCGCGCGCAGCCAGTTCGAGGACCTCATCGGTCAGTCCTCGCAGATGCGCGCCGTGTTCAAGCTGGTGGAGACGGTCAGCCACTCCACCGCCACGGTGCTCATCCAGGGCGAGAGCGGCACGGGCAAGGAGCTGGTGGCCCGCGCCATCCACTACCGCAGCGCGCGCCGCGACAAGCCGTTCGTCGCCGTCAACTGTTCCGCGCTGACGGAGACGCTGCTGGAGAGTGAGCTCTTCGGCCACGTGAAGGGCAGCTTCACCGGCGCCACCGGCAACAAGAAGGGCCTCTTCGAGGCGGCCGACGGCGGCACCATCTTCCTGGACGAGATTGGCGACGTGCCCCCGGCCACCCAGGTGCGTCTCCTGCGCGTGCTGCAGGAGGGTGAAGTCAAGCGCGTGGGCGCCAACGAGCCCGTGAAGGTGGACGTGCGCGTCATCGCCGCCACGCACGTGGACCTGTCCCGCGCGAAGGAGCAGGGCAAGTTCCGCGAGGACCTCTTCTATCGCCTCAACGTCATCACCATCGACCTGCCGCCCCTGCGCGACCGCCCGGAGGACGTGCCGCTGCTCGCGCACCACTTCCTCAAGGTCTACACCGGCAAGGCGGACAAGAAGGTCACCGGCATCAGCCCCCGCGCCATGGAGGCGCTCACCTGCAACCGGTGGACGGGCAACGTGCGCGAGCTGGAGAACGTCATCGAGCGCGCGGTGGTGCTGACGGCCAACGACGCCATCGACGTGGAGGACCTGCCGCCCGGCTTCCAGGCCGCGCCCCAGGCCGACTCGGCGGTGGAGGTGTTCAGCCTGGCGCACCTGCCGTACGCCCAGGCCAAGCGCCTGGCCATGCGCGCCTTCGAGCGCCGCTATCTGTCCGCGCTGCTGGAGAAGAACAACCACAACGTGTCCAGCGCGGCGCGCGCGGCCGGCGTGGACCGCTCCAACTTCCGCCGCCTGCTCAAGCAGTACGAGGTGGCCGGCCGCAGCATGAAGCCGCGCTCGCCCAAGGGCCCGGACTCGGACAGCGGCCCGGGCCCCGTGCTGGAAGCCGTGTCCTGATGCACTCCCGAGGGAGGACGCTTCAGCCGTCCTCCCCGGGTTCGCGCTCGCCGCGCCTGGCGGCGAGCTGCTGCTGGATGGCCTCGTAGCGCTCGGACAGCTCCGCCTCGAAGCCGTTGCGCGTCGGGGTGTAGAAGCAGCGCGAGCGCAGCGCTTCGGGCAGGTAGTCCTCCGGGACGTAGTTGCCCTCGAAGTTGTGCGGGTACTTGTACCCGCCGCCGTACCCCAGCGACTTCATCAGCTTGGTGGGCGCGTTGCGCAGGTGCATGGGCACCGGCAGCGCGCCCTCCTTCGTCACGGCCTCGCGCACGGCCGCGTACGCGGCGATGACCGCGTTCGACTTGGGCGCGAGCGCCAGGTACGTCACGGCCTGGGTGAGGGGCAGGGTGCCCTCCGGCAGGCCCATCAGCTGGAAGGCCCTCAACGCATCCACCGCCACGCCCAGCGCGCGGGGGTCCGCGTTGCCCACGTCCTCCGACGCGAAGATGACCATGCGGCGGAAGATGAAGACGGGGTCCTCGCCCGCCTCCAGCATGCGCGTCATCCAGTACAGCGCGGCGTCCACGTCGCTGCCGCGCATGGATTTGATGAACGCGCTGACGACGTTGTAGTGCTCCTCGCCGCCCTTGTCGTAGAGCAGCATCTTCTGCTGGAGCGCCTCCTCCGCCACCTTGCGGTCCACCGCCTTGCCGCCGTACGCGGCCGCGGCCTCCAGCGCGGTGAGGGCCTTGCGCGCGTCCCCGCCCGCCGCGTCCGCGATGAACTCCAGCGCCGCGTCATCCACCGTCACCCTGCCGCCCAGCCCCCGGGGGTCCGCGACGGCGTGGCGCATGACGGCGATGAGCTCCTCCTGCTCCAGCCCGCGCAGCGTGACGACGCGGCAGCGCGACAGGAGCGCGGCGTTCACCTCGAACGACGGGTTCTCCGTGGTGGCGCCAATCAGCGTGACGGTGCCCTTCTCCACGTGGGGCAGGAGCGCGTCCTGCTGCGACTTGTTGAAGCGGTGGATTTCGTCGATGAAGAGCAGCGTGCGCTGGCGGTTCAGCTTCCAGCGGTCCTGCGCGCGCGCCACCGTCTCGCGGATGTCCTTCACGCCCGCGAGCACGGCGGACATGGTCTCGAAGGCGGCGCCGGTGTGGCGCGCGACGAGCTGGGCGAGCGTCGTCTTGCCGGTGCCCGGCGGCCCCCAGAGGATGAGGCTGGGCACCTGGTCGGCCTCCAGGGCGCGGCGCAGGAAGCGGCCCTCGCCGGTGAGGTGCTCCTGGCCCAGGTACTCGCTGAGCGAGGTGGGGCGCATGCGCTCGGCGAGCGGCGCCAGGACGGCCTGTTCCTTCTGGCTGGCGTGGTCGAAGAGGTCCATGGGGCCTCCAAACCTAGCGCCCTGTCCGCCCCGTCGCGCACCCTTGTGATGTCCGGGGCCGAGCAGGTGCGTCATTTTCCACGCGAGGACGGTTGGCCGGCTGGACTAGAACCCGGGGGGCGTGCAGACCCTCGTCATCGTCGCGAAGCGAGACACCCCGCAGGCCGTGGCCCTGGCGGCGGAGATCCAACAGCGCCACCCGGCCCTGACGGTGCTGGCGGACCGTGCCCTGGCGCATGCGCTGAACTGGCCGCGCATCGAGGACCGGGAGCTGGCGGCCCGGGCGGACCTGGTGGTGGTGCTGGGCGGTGACGGCACGCTCATCTACGCGGCGCGCCTGCTGGGCGGACGCAACGTGCCCATCATCGGCGTCAACCTGGGCAGCCTGGGCTTCATGACGGAAGTGCCCGTGGAGGAGCTCTTCACCCGGCTGGACGACGTGCTGGCGGGGAACTTCCACGTGGACTCGCGCATGAAGCTGTCCTGCCGGCTCCTGCGCGGGGGCAAGGTCCTCATCGAGGACGAAATCCTCAACGACGTGGTCATCAACAAGGGCGCGCTCGCGCGCATCGCGGACCACGAGACGTCCATCGACGGGGTGCCCATCACCACGTACAAGTCGGACGGCGTCATCCTGGCCACGCCCACCGGCTCCACGGCGTACTCGCTGTCCGCGGGCGGCCCCATCGTGCACCCGTCGGTGGACTGCACCATCCTGTCGCCCATCTGCTCGCACGCGCTGACCCAGCGGGCCATCGTGGTACCGGCGGACCGCACCATTCGCGTCACGCTGAAGAGCGAGACGGCGGACACGTACCTCACGCTGGATGGACAGACGGGGCACTCGCTGCAGGGCGGGGACTGCATTGAAGTGGTGCGCTCGCCCAACCGCGTGGCCCTGGTGCGAAACCCGCGCGTGGCCTTCTTCACCATCCTCCGGCAGAAGCTCCACTGGGGCGAGCGCTGAGCGGGCCGCGTCCGGGGTGGGGCTCCCCCCGGAGGTGAGCGCTGGGGTAGCGTCCGGCCCGTGACGACGGCTGGCCCCACGACGCGTTTCGGCAAGTACGAGCTGCAGGAGCGCCTGGGCGCGGGCGGCATGGCCGTGGTGCACCGCGCGCGCTACACCGTGGCGGAGGGCGTGTCCCGGTCCGTGGTCATCAAGCGCGTGAGGGACCCGTACGCGCAGGACCCCGCCTTCGTGAAGATGTTCCTCAACGAAGCGCGCATCTCCATGGGGCTGTCCCACGGCAACATCGTCCAGGTCTTCGACTTCGGGCAGGAGGAGGGGGAGTACTTCCTCGCCATGGAGTGGGTGGACGGGCAGCCCCTGTCCAAGGTGCTCAAGCGCTTGAAGTTGAAGGGCATGGCGCACCTGCCCGCGCCGCTGGCCGTGCAGCTGATGATTGACGTCTGCAAGGGCCTGCACCACGCGCACACGCGCCGCGACGAGCAGGGCCGCCCGCTGGGTCTGGTGCACCGCGACGTGTCCCCGGACAACGTGCTGGTGAGCTTCGAGGGCGAGGTGAAGCTCTCCGACTTCGGCATCGCCAAGGCGCAGCTGGCCGGGCGGCCGGAGACGGACGCGGGCGTGGTGCGCGGCAAGTACCTCTACCTGTCGCCGGAGCAGACGCGGGCGGAAGCGTTGGATGCGCGCTCGGACGTGTACACGGCGGGCGTCGTCCTCTTCGAGATGCTCACCGGCCGCAGGCCCGTGGAGGGCGACCCGGGCTCGGTGATGGAGCGCATCGCCACGGGCGACCTGACGCCCGTGCAGACGTACGCGCCGGACCTGGACCCGTCGCTGGGAGCGCTGGTGTCACGGGCGCTGGCGCTCCGGCGGGATGACCGCTTCACGAGCGCGGAGGACTTCCAGCGCGCGCTGGCGGAGTGGCTCGCGTACCGGGCGCCGCTGTTCCCCGCGTCCACGCTGCGCCACCTGATGGGCTGGCTGTTCGAGGAGGAGCTGAAGCTCGCGGGCCAGCCGCCGCGCATTCCGGAGTCCTTCCTGCGCCAGGTGACGATGTGGACGGGGGAGGGTGGGCCATCCCTGCTGGACGAGCCGGAGCGCGCGTCCTCGGTGCACCGCGCGCACGCGACGGCGTTCCCGGACGAGTACGCGCCCGGGGCGATGATGGGCGCCAGCGCCGCGCAGGACTCCAGCGGGCTGCCCGGCTGGGTGTGGGCGGCGTTCGTCGCGGTCGCGGTGCTCTTCTTCGTCGTGCAGGCGGTGATGCCCCTCCAGGACTCCTCCGGAGGACATCCGCTCCAGGTGGTGACGAACCCCGCGGGCGCGGAGGTGCTCTGGGACGGCAAGCTGGTGG
The DNA here is from genome assembly GCF_003668885.1 of Corallococcus sp. AB049A. Lineage (NCBI taxonomy): Bacteria > Pseudomonadati > Myxococcota > Myxococcia > Myxococcales > Myxococcaceae > Corallococcus > Corallococcus sp. AB049A. The sequence continues at coordinate 11,472 of NZ_RAWL01000174.1, forward strand.
GCGTGACGCCCATGGCGCTGAAGGTCGAACCGGGGGAGGGCTCGCACCAGCTGTTGATGCGGTTCGTGGGGTACCAGCCGTGGTCCACCACCGTGTCGGAGGCCGCGGTGCCGGAGCGCGTGCAGGTGACGCTGGAGCGCCTGCTGCCGCCCCCCCCGCCCCCGGAGCCGGTGGTGGACGCGCGGGTGAAGGACCGGGAGTCCACGCCGGATGCGGCCCGCAAGCGGACCCCGGTGAACGTCCGGAGCGAGGCGCGCGACGCCGCGGGGTGGATGGCGCAGTCCCCGGACGCAGGCGTGGCCTACACGCTGGGCCAGGAACTCCTCGTGGCGGGCAAGGCCCTGGAGGCCGGTGAGAAGTTCTGGAAGTGCCTGGAGCTGAAGGAGAGCGCCGCGGAGTGCCACCTGGGCCTGGGCCGGGTGGGCGTGATGACGGACCGGTCCGCGATGGCCCGCGAGGGCTACCAGCGCTACCTGACCCTGCGGCCGCGCGGCCCCGGAGCGGCCGAGGCACGCCGCTACCTCAAGGGGGGCGCGGCGCGGTAGGACGTACGGAAGATGTTCCTCGTCCTGTCGAAGGTGTTGGACCTGCTGCTGTCGCCGCTCACCTGGGTGCTGCTCCTGGGCGTGGGCGGCGTGGTGCTGCGCCGGTGGCGGCGGCTGTCGCTGGCGTCGCAGCTCCTGTCGCTGGTGGTGTTGTACGCGTTCTCCATCGAGCCGACGGTGGCGCTCCTGACGCGCGCGACGGAGGCGGACGCGGTGAGCACGTACCGGCCGGACACCGTCTATGACGCGGTCATCCTGCTGGGCGGAGGGCTGGACGCGGCGGCCACGGAGCGCTCGGGGCAGCCGGAGTACAACGCCGCGCCGGAGCGGATGATGCGCACCTTCGAGCTGTTGCACGACGGCCGGGCCCGGCAGGTGCTGATTACGGCCGGCAACCTGGACGCGAGGCCGGAGGCGGTGGTGGAGGCGGACGTGCTGGCCGCGCAGCTGGAGCACTGGGGCATCGCGCCCGAGCGCATCGTGAAGGAGGGCCGCAGCCGCAACACCCGGGAGAACGCGCTGGAGTCCGAGCCGCTGGTGCGCGCGCACGGCTGGAAGTCGCTGCTGCTGGTGACGAGCGCCGCGCACCTGCCCCGCGCGGCCGGCTGCTTCGCGGCGGTGGGCGTGAAGGCGGACACCCTCGCGGTGGACCTGCGCTCCTCGACGATTCCGCCCTCGAAGCTGAGCTGGCTGCCGCGCTCGGGGGCGCTCAACCAGAGCACGGACATGCTGCGGGAGCTGGCCGGACGGCTCGTCTACCGGCTGCGAGGCTGGACCGCGCCCTGGCGGTAGCCTCGCGCGCTACGTCCTACTTCATCGAAGGCTGGGCGTGCAGGCCGCCCCTGGGCGCGCCGAGGACCGTGATGCGGCCCTGGGGCTTCGCGCGGGGCGCGGGCCTGCCGGTGCTGAAGGCCTTGCCGAGCGCATCCCACGGCGACAGGTGCTCCTGGCTCATGGGCAGCACGGGCACGTCCTTGAACATCGCGTAGCCGTCGTTGCCCTGGGCCACGAAGCTCAGCGTGGCCAGCCGGTACTTCGCCGCGTCGTCCAGCGGCTTGCCCTTCACCTCCACCTTCGTCACCCGGGAGCCCGGCGCCTTGCGCAGGTCGTAGGTGAAGCGCAGGCCGGACACCTGCGGGAAGCGGCCGGGCGGCTTGCCGTCCGGGGTGCTCAGGCTGACGCCGTTCTCCAGCGCCGCGCGCAGCGTGGCCCCCGTCACCTCCAGGGCGACCAGCTCGTTGCGGTAGGGCATGAGCGAGTACAGCTCTCGCCGGGTCATCGTCCCCGCGGGCAGCACCCGGTCCGCGCGGATGGCGCCGCCGTTGATCAGCGCCACGTCCGCGCCCGTGGCCTCGCGGAACGCATCCGTCAGGAACGAGCCCAGGTTCGTCTCGCCCAGGCGGTTCTGCGCGCTGCGCGCATCCAGCGGCACCGGCGAGCGGCCCACGCGCTCCGCCAGCGTGGCCAGCAGCGGCGCATAGGGCTTCATCTGCTCGTCGAACGCCGCGTCGTCCGGCGTCCTGGCGGTGATGGGAATCACCTTCCACGCGAGCTTCCTCACCGCGCCCGTCTTCGCGTCCAGGTCCAGCGTGACGCGGCCCAGGTCGATGGCGTCCTCGTCCAGCTTGAAGATGGGCGTGCCCGCGACGGTCTCCTCCACGCGGTCGTGGTCGTGCCCGCCGATGATGAGGTCCACGCGCACGCACCTCGCCAGCTCGCGGTCCTGCTCCACGGTCAGGTGCGTGAGCCCCAGCACGAACTGCGCGCCCGCGGCCCGCAGCTCCTCCACGGAGCGCTTCGCGGCCTCGCAGAACGGCGTGATGCGCGTGTCCTTGCCCGGCTTGGACGAGGTCTGCGTCTCCGGCAGCACCACGCCGAAGATGCCCACCTTCACGCCGCCCACGTCGCGCAGGTCCCACGCCTTGAGCCCGTCGAACACCTGCCCGGACTTCACGCTCACCACGTTGGCGCCCAGCCACGGGAAGCGGGACTGCTGGAGGCGCGCGCGCAGCACGTCGTCTCCGAAGTCGAACTCGTGGTTGCCCACCGTGGCGTAGTCCAGGCCGAGCGCGTTCCACGCGTCGACCATCTGCCTGCCCTTGAGCGCCTCGCCCGCCACCTCCGCGGAGGACTCCACGGACGGCGAAAGCGTGTCGCCCGCCAGCAGCGTGAGGACGTGCGGCGTCTCCTTCAGCGCCTGCCGCTTGAGCGTGGCCACGCGTGACAGGCCGCCCCGGTTCCGCGCGGTGGGCTGGAATTGATAGACGTCGTTGAGGTGGAGGATCGTGAGGCGGACGGTGTCAGCGGGGGGCGTCGTCCCGACGGTCCCGGTGGCCCCGGCGGAACGGGTGGCCAGCACCATTGCGAGCGGCAGCAGCACCGCCCAGGTGCTCACGGTCTTCTTCATCATCGGACAGTCGTTCTCTTGCGGGGGCACGGGGGAGCGCCAACCCGTCTCGGCGTAGCGCACTCGGCGCATGAAGGCGAGCGGGCCGGACATGGCGCAACGCGCAAGCCCCAAACCCTTCTTCCCGGAGGATGAAGGGCTTCCAGCCGGCCGCGCGCTCCTCCCTCAGACGGTGTAGCGCCGGCCCTGTACCAGCGGCTCAATCACGCTGCCCGTCGCGTCGAACAGGTCCGGGTAGTGGATGAGGCGCATCTTCGCGCGGGTGGCCTCCGGCAGCGCCGCCAGCTTCTCGTAGGGCGTGTGCACGCCGTAGTTTGTCTCGTGGATGACCAGGTCCGCCTCGGACAGCCAGGCGATGAGGCCTTCATCGAAGGACGTGTCCGCGCTGTAGCCCAGGCACCGGCCCCCGGCGCGGATGCGGAACGCCGTGGTGGGCACGTGGTGGTAGGTGAAGCGGCACTCGATTTCGAACGGGCCGTGCTTCACCGCGCGCTCCAGGTGCAGCGGCGTGTGCGTGAAGTAGTCCTCGAAGTGCTTGTGATGGGGGTCCGCGCCCTGCTGCTCGATGAGGCACTCCATGCCCGCGGCGAGGTGGCCCTCCCAGAGGCGGCGCGTGACGCTCGGGTGCGCCAGCAGCTCCATCTTCCGCTGCAGCACGAAGAAGGAGAAGTACGCCAGGCTCTCCAGGCCGGAGGCGTGGTCCGCGTGCAGGTGCGTGAGGGCCACGGCGCTGACGCGCTCCACGTCCAGGTGCACGCCGGAGGACTCGGACGCCTCGCGCATCATCTTGCGGATGGGGTGCGGACAGTCGATGAGCAGCACCTGGTCTTCCGCCTCCAGCGCCAGGCACGACGAGTAGTGCAGCGCGGAGAAGGCATCACCGACGCCCAGGGGAATGAAGGACAGGCTCATGGATGGCTCCGGAGGGAGGGGACAGCCGCTCGCGCAGCTTCGCGATGACGGCGGGAGGGCAGAAGGCGGACACGTCCTCGCCGCGCGTGAGGCGTTCCTTGAGGGCGCTGCTGGACACCTCGGCCAGGTGCGCCTCCGCGGGCAGGAAGAGGGTGGACAGCTCCGGCGCCAGCGCGCGGTTCATCTGCGCCAGCTCCGTCTCGAACTGCGCATCGGTGGCGCCGCGCACGCCGCGCAACAGGACGCTCGCGCCAATCTCCCGCGCCAGCTCCACGATGAGCCCTTCGGTGGACGTGACGGACACGTTGGGGTGCTTCGCCACGACCTCCCGGATGAGCGCCACGCGCTCCTCGGCGGTGAGCAGCGTGCGCTTGTTCGGGTTGACCGCGACCACCACGACGACGTGGCTGAAGAGGCGGGCCGCCTGGCGCACCACCGACAGGTGTCCAGCCGTCACGGGGTCGAAGCTGCCTGCGTAGATGGCGATGCTCATCACGGCACCTCACGGTCCAGCGGAGAAGAAGCCGCGTCCAGCAGGCCCGCCGCCATGCGCTTCACGGTGCCCGCCGCGGAACCCGGAGGCACGAGCCCCGGCGCGCTCGCGGAGAGCACGAAGTACCCCTGGATGGCGGCGAACAGGCCCGCGGCCAGCGGACGCGCGCGGCGCTTGCCCACCACCGCCGCGACCAGCGCCTCCAGCTGCTCCAGGTCCGCGCGCACCACCTCGTCGTAGGCGGCGCGGACCTCCGGCTGCCGGATGGCCTCCGCGCTGATGGTGACCCAGCCCGCCACCGCCGCCACGTCCGCGTCCGGCCCGGTGGCGAGGAACGCGTCCACGAACGCCTCCACCCGCCCCCGCGCGTCGTCCGCCGCGAGCTTCGTGGCGCGGGTGGCGAACCGCTGCCGCGCGCGGGACGCCAGCGAGCGCACCAGGGTCAGGAGGATCTCCTGCTTGTCCTCGAAGTGGTAGTGCACCAGCCCCGCGGAGAGGCCCGCCGCCCGGGCAATCTCCGCCACGGACGCGCCCTCGTAGCCGCGCTCGGCCATGGCCTTGAGCAGCCCGGCGACAATCTGCTCCCTGCGCGCTTCGGTGTTGGACGGACGGGGCATGGCGTGGGTTTGTTTCTAGGTTGTGTGACCAACTTATAAACAGGGCCCACGCGGGCGTCAACCGGACCTCGAGGCCCGGTGGCGCCAGGCGGCGGGCTAGTAGCGGATGACGGACGTCACCTTGTCCGGCCCCAGGCGCTTCGCGCCCTCGAGGAAGTCGAGCGTGATGAGGAAGCTGTAGCCGACGATGTGCCCGCCCAGCTGGCCAATGAGGCGGGCCGTGGCGTCGGCGGTGCCGCCGGTGGCGAGCACGTCATCCACCACCAGGACGCGCTCGTCCTTGAGGATGGCGTCCTCGTGCATCTCCACGCCGTCCGCGCCGTACTCCAGCGAATAGCGCTCCACGATGCGCTTGTAGGGCAGCTTGCCGGGCTTGCGCGCGGGCACGAAGCCCGCCTCCAGCGCCAGCGCGATGGGGGCGCCCAGCAGGAAGCCGCGCGACTCCACGCCCACCACCTTGCTGATGTGCTGCCCCCGGAAGGGGGCGGCCATGGCGTTGACCACCCGGCCAAACAGGCGCGGGTCGGCCAGCATGGGGGTGATGTCCTTGAAGACGATGCCGGGCTTGGGGAAGTCCGGCACGTCCCGGAGGACGGCCTGGAGGTCGGAGACGAGCGTGGGGTCGAAGGACATGAGGGGGGCTCC
>NZ_RAWL01000175.1:0-17070 GCF_003668885.1 Corallococcus sp. AB049A
TGTCTACACCTATTAAGTCGTCGGCAGCGTCAGATTTGTATAAGAGACAGGTCCAACACAGGGAGGGGACCACATGGGCAAGGGATTGTTGGCTGGCGCGGCGGCGGTAGCGGTGTTGGCGGCGGGGTCCGCACAGGCGGCTTCGACGGAACTGCGCAGGTCGTCGGCGGACATGCGCGGCCTGACTTTCCTCGTGGGCGGCGGTGTGGAGGGCTACACCAGCGGCCTGCGCGACCAGATTGATCCAGGCCTGGCCTACGGTGTGACCGTGGCCATCAAGCCGACGAACGTGCTGGGCATCGAGCTGGGCTACACGGGCGCCATCAGTGACTTCAACGACAGCCGCCTGCTGACGACGGACACCAGCGGGCCGGACATCGTGCGCAACGGCGCGCAGGCGGCGGTGACGCTGGGCCTTTCGGCCACGCCGCTGCAGCCGTACGTCATGGGCGGCGTGGGCCTGAGCCGCTACAACGTGCGCGCCCTCGCGCCGGGCTTCCAGGACGACACGGTGGGCAACATCCCCGTGGGCGCGGGCCTGCGGCTGCACATCGGCAGCTTCACCGCGGACGCGCGCGTGAACTACAACTTCCTGTTCGACCAGGAGTTCGCGCTCACGGTGCCGCCGTCCGACGTGAACCTGGGCAGCGACGAGACGTTCAGCAGCGGCGGCCGCTACGTGGGCACCATCAACCTGGGTGCCACCTTCTAGCCAGAAGACCTGGGCTTCCGCCGTCCCGGCCTCCGGACATGGGAGGCCGGGGCTGGATGGGGCCTGGGGGCAACCCCGCGAAAACGCGACGTCCGGTGGCAGGCGTGATGCTTGCTGCCGGGCGTCCGCATGCGCTTCGAATTCGAGCACCTGGGCACCCCCACCCCGTTCGAGCTGACCGAGGGCCACCACCTGCTGGGCGGCGGCCCCGAGGACCATGTCCACCTGGAGGGCCTGCCTCCGGGGCTGTTGACCCTGCGCATCGACTCCGGCCGGCTGATGGTGGAGGCGGTGCGCAGCTTCACCGTGAACGCGGTGCGCGTGCTGCCCGGCGTGTCCCGCCTGGTGGTGCCCGGCGAGGTGCTGGGCCTTCCGGACGGGATGTGCCTGCGCGTGCTCGCCGAGCCCAGCGCCCCCGAGCGCGGCGTGGGCACCATCGCCGTGCTCAAGGGCCTGCTGACGGACGCGGACGCACCGCCGTCCCGCGCGGCCTCCCTCACCTGCCTCACCGGACTGGACGTGGGCCGCTGTCACGCGCTCGCGGAGGCGTGCACGGACATCGGCCGGGGTGACGGCATGGCGCTGCGGCTGCGCGACCGGGCCGTGTCGCGGATGCACGCGCGGATCCGCCGCGAGGACTCCAGCTTCGTGCTGGAGGACCTGGGGACGCCCAACGGCGTGTTCCTCAACGGCGTGCGCCTGGAGTCCCCTGCCCCGCTGGCGGACGGCGACGTGCTGGAGCTGGGGCGTTCGCTGCTCCGGTTCCAGGCGGCGTTCGATGAGGCGTCAGGGAAGGCCCTGCCCGTGCCCCGGCCGTTGGTGGCTTTCGAGGACGCACCGGCGGACGCAGCGACGCCGCGAGCCCCCGAAGGAGCGCCGCGGCGTCTGGAAGGCTGGCTCATCGCGGGAGCCGTCGCGCTGGTCCTGGGAGCCCTGCTCGCCACCCTCCTGCTGACGGCGACGGGCTGAGGCGGGCGCCCTCAAGCCGGCAGGGGCGAGAGGCCCGCGCGCTCCACCAGGAGCCGCGCCAGGTACTGGTGGTGCCGGAAGAAGCTGGTGAAGTGCACGAAGCCCTGGCTGCCCCGGATGGCGTAGACCGTCACCGGCCCGGGGAGAATGTCCACCTTGCGGATGTCCGCGAAGGAGAAGCGCCGGGTGCGCACCATGCCCCGGCAGGTGATGCCCCGGGAGTCCACTTCAATGCGGGTGCGGCCGTAGTAGGCGACGGCCACCCCGAAGAAGACGACGAAGAAGGCCGCGGAGAGGAACGTCTGCAGCGGCACTCCGTCGAAGTGGAACAGCCAGGCGAAGATGCCCAGCCATAACAGGCCTGCCGCCGCCATCACGGCGGCGAGCACCCTGCGCGGGCGAAAGATCTGTTGCGACTGCTTCCCCTCCACCGCCGGCTCGCGTCGGTCCATGCCCTTCAAAATAGTGGGCCGGACAGTCCCTTGGACGATGCCCGTCTGCCCACCAGGCAGCCGGTCAGCGCAGGCGCTCGGCCTTCTGGCGGGACTCCTCTTTCAGCTCGGGGCGCACGTCCGGGGCGGTGGAGCGCGAGTAGCGCTCGTAGAGGTCGCGGGCCTCCAGGTTGCGGCCCAGCGCGCGGTACGCCTCCGCGAGCCCGTACAGCGGCGAGGCCGCGTCCGGCTCCAGCTTCAGCGCGAACTGGTAGTCCGCCGCGGCCTCCGCGTAGCGCCGCAGCCCGATGTTGGCGCTGCCCCGGGCGATGTACGCCACGGTCAACAGCGGCTCCTGCTGCAGGGCCTGCGTCAGCGTCTGGAGCGCGGGCGCGTAGGCGCGCTGGCTGATGTGCTGGACGCCCTGCTCGTAGGCGCGGCGGGCCTGGGCCCGCGTCGTGTCCGCCACCGGCCCCGAACCGGGCGGCTGCCCCACGGCCTGCGGAGATGCTCCCAGCTCCGCCTGCTTCGCGCGCGCGCGGGTGATGTTGTCCTGCGCGCTCTGGCGGATGGCGGCGTCCTGGGTGAGGCGCGACGCGGCCTCCCACTCCTCGATGGCGCGCGCGTAGTAGCCGAGCACCGCCAGCGCGTTGCCCAGCTTGAAGCGGGCCTCCACGTGATCCGGGGCCGCGTGCTCCGCGTCGAGGAAGGCGAAGGCCGCCTCACGGTAGCGGCGCTCGCGCATCAGCGCGTCCCCGTCGCGGATCCGCGTGGCCGCCAGCACGGCCTGCGACGTGCGCTGGGGCTGCGCTTCCACGGGACCGGGCTTCGTGTCGGTGGCCGGGCCCGGTGCGCGCGCGGCCGGGGGCTGTGCGCTCGGGGGCTGAGCCCAGGCGGGCACCGCCATCGTGCCGAGCCACACCACCGCCGAGACTCCGAGCTGGAACCTGCGCGTGCGAACCATGTCCCTCTCCCGTCCTGGCCCCCGGCGGGCCAGGACCACTGCGGCCTGCGTCCTTCCTAGCTGCGGAAGGGGTTCTGCAGGAGCACCGTCTCGCCGCGGTCGGCGCCCACGGAGACGCACACCACTGGCACGCCGCTGACCTCTTCCACGCGGCGCACGTAGCGCTTGGCGGCTTCCGGCAGCTCGTCGAAGGTGCGCACGCCGGCGATCTTCTCGTCCCAGCCGGGCAGCGACTCGTAGATGGGCTTCACGCGCGCCAGGTCCTCGTAGTCACCGGGCAGCTCCGTGACGCGCTGGCCGTCCAGCTCGTACGCGTTGCAGATGCTGAGCGTCTTGATGCCGCTGAGCACGTCCAGCTTGGTGAGCGCCAGGCCCCACAGGCCGTTGACGCGCACCGCGTAGCGCAGCACCACGCCGTCCAGCCAGCCGCAGCGGCGCGGGCGGCCCGTGGTGGCGCCGAACTCGTCGCCCACCTTGCGCAGCCGGTCTCCCAGCTCGTCGCTCAGCTCCGTGGGGAACGGGCCTCCGCCGACGCGCGTGGTGTACGCCTTGCTGATGCCCATCACCTTGTCGATGGCCGTGGGCCCCAGGCCCGAGCCCACCGCGGCGTTGCCCGCCACGCAGTTGGAGCTGGTGACGAACGGATAGGTGCCGTGGTCCACGTCCAGCAGCGTGCCCTGCGCGCCCTCGAAGAGGATGCGGGCGCCGCGGCGGACCTGCTCGGAGAGGAAGAGGGACACGTCGTGCACGTAGGGGCGCAGCCGCTCGCCCAGGGCGGAGAACTCCGCGTGCACCTGCGGCGTCTCCAGGATCGGCACGTCCACGCCCGCCTTGGCGCAGAGGTCCTTCAGCTCCTCCAGCGCGGCGGGCAGGCGCTCGTCGATGCGGCGGCGCAGGCGCTCCGGGTGGAGCAGGTCGCGCACGCGGATGCCCCGGCGGGCCACCTTGTCCTCGTAGGCCGGGCCAATGCCCCGCCCCGTGGTGCCAATGGCGCTGCCGCCACGGGCCTTCTCGCGGAAGCTGTCCAGCAGCTTGTGCCACGGGAAGATGACGTGGGCGTTGTCGGAGATGAGCAGCTGGGCGTCATCCTTGAGGAAGCCGCGCGGCTTGAGCGCGTCAATCTCCCCGACGAGGACGGCGGGATCCACCACCACCCCGTTGCCAATGACACACGTCTTGCCCGGATGAAGGATGCCGGACGGGATCAGGTGCAGGACGGTCTTCTGCCCGCCCACCACCAGCGTGTGGCCCGCGTTGTTGCCGCCCTGGAAACGGACGACCACCTGGGCGTGCTCGGTGAGAAGGTCGACGACCTTGCCCTTCCCCTCATCTCCCCACTGCGCTCCGATGACGACGACGTTCGGCATGGTGCCCGCCGCTTAGCACGCGGGAGGGGCCGGGTGACAGTGTTCCGCGAAGCCGCAGTGAAGGGCCTGGCAGGCCGCCTTGTCCCACCCCTGCCATGCCCCCGTGATTTCGGCCTGGGCCAGGGCCCGGACGCCCTCGGCCAGCCGGCGCACCGCCCCGGGGTCGGAGGCTCCGGCCGGGAGGAATTCCGGCTCCGGGGACGCATCCCCCAGGAAGGCCACGCCCACCCGCACGGGCACCCCGTCGCGCACCATCCGCTTCGAGGCCAGGGCCAGCGCCGTCAGCTCGTGGACACACGCGGCCGGGCCCAGGGGATGGCGGGCGCCCGGGCGCAGGAGCACCGCCACGGCCTCTCCGTCCGGTGACTCCCAGAGCAGATCCACCGCGCCCTCCACGCTGGCGCCGTCATCCAGGTCCAGGACGTAGTCCAGGCCCCGGTGGATGGAGGACGCGGGCGCCGCCGCGAGCTGGCGGGCGAACGTCGTGCCCAGGAAGCGCTCCACGGTGGTGAGCACGGCTCCCAGCTCGTCCTCCTCCGGATCCCGGCCCGCGCCGCGCAGCAGGTTCTCCAGGTGCGCGCGCCGCTCGGAGGCCTCCGCGTCCGGCCCGGCGAGCGACAGGTCCACCTCGCGCAACAGCCGCGTGACGAGCTGGTCCGGACGCTCCACGGGCAGCCAGCCGTCGGGCTCGACGAAGAGCGGTGCGGCGTGCGAGGGGGACTCCCATGGCTCGGATCCGGCGGCGAGCCCCAGCCGGTGGCGCTGGTGGTAGCGGCGCGGGCAGGTGAGGAAGTCCTGGAGCGCGCGCACGGAGGCCATCACCGGTGCGTCGGTGAAGAGGGCCGCGGGCGCCGCGTCGGACATCCGCTCCAGCGCGGACTCCAGGCGGATCCGCGCCTGCTCCAGCTGCTCCTCCGAGGGCGGCTCCGGATCCGCGGGCGGCGGCAGCTGCTCCACGTCCACGTCGAGGGCGAGCGCCCGCAGGTCCGGATCCACGTCCAGCCGCCGGTCCATGCGGTGCCACCACGTGTCGGTGCCCGCGCGCTTCTCCTCGCCGCCCGACAGCACGAGCAGGTCCTTGGCGCGCGTGAGGGCCACGTAGAGCAGGCGCAGGTATTCGGCGTCCTCGCGGGCCTTCAGCTCGGCGCGCACGGCCTCGAAGCGCTCGGAGGTGAAGGTGTCCAGCGAGTCCGGCATCCATGGCCGCAGGGCCAGGCCGAAGGAGCGCTCGAAGTACGCGCGCGCGGACGTGGTGCGACGGCGGCCGCCCATCCCGGGCACGATGACCACGGGCCACTCCAGGCCCTTGGCGCGGTGGATGGTGAGCAGCTGCACGGCGCGCGGGTCGCCTTCGTCCAGCAGGTCCGCCTGGGCCTCGTTGGGGTCGGAGTCCGCCAGCTGGCGCAGCTCGCGCGCGAAGGCCACGCAGCCTCCCGTGCCGCGCTCGTCCCTGCGCGCCGCGAGCGACAGCAGCTTCTCCACGTTGGCGCTCGCCTGCTCCGCGTAGGGCGAGCCCGCCAGCGCTTCACGGTAGCCCGTCGCGTCCAGCGCGGACTGCAAGAGGGCATGCACGCCCAGCCGATCCCGCTCGCGCCGCAGCACGGGGATGAGTTCCAGGAAGCGCGTCAGCCGGGACCGCTCGCGCGCGGACATGGCGGCGCGGACCTCTTCGTCCACCAGCCGGGGTGAGCCGAGCGACAGCGGCAGGTCCCCCGCGAGCCGGAACAGCGATGCGTCCGACAGGCCTACCAGGGGCGAGCGCAGCACCGCGGCGAACGCCAGCGCGTCGTCCGCGTCCGCGAGCAGCGCCAGCAACGAGGCGAGGTCGCGCACCTCCTGCGCTCCGTAGAAGCCGCGGCCTCGCAGCACCCGGTGCGGCACGCCGTGGCGGATCAACGCCTGCCGGTACTCCTCCAGGTGCGTGAAGGTCCGGAAGAGCATGGCCACGTCGCCGCCGCGCGCGGGACGCAGGCCCTTCTTGTCCTCCGCCATCACCGCGGGCGGAGCGCCGGGCGCGAGCATCACCCGCAGCCTGCGGGCCACCGCGTCCGCTTCGTATTCGCGCAGCTCCGGTGCGGTGTCGGCCTCCGGCAGGGTCAACCGCTCCACCACGGGCCCGTCCGCCAGGTTCGGGCGCGTGGGCGACAGGTCGTCTGTCTTCGGCTCGTAGACGACCTCGAAGGGGCGCGGCGTCTCCTCCTTCGCCACGAGCAGTCCGGCGAACGCGCGGTTGAAGAAGGTCAGGACGCCCGGCAGCGAGCGGTAGTTGTTCTGGAGGAAGCCGCGCATGCCTCCTTCGTCTTCGATCTTGTCCGCCAGGACCTTGAACACGGACACGTCCGCGCCACGGAACTCGTAGATGGACTGCTTGCGGTCACCCACCGCGCACAGGAACGCGGGCTCCAGGGGCAGCGAGGCCACCAGGTCCGCGCCCGGCGCCAGCTCGCGCGGGCCGCCTTCGCGCTTCTCCGCCAGGAGCAGCACCAGCTCCAGCTGCAGCCGGTTGGTGTCCTGGAACTCGTCCACCAGCAGCGCGCCCAGCCGCTCCTGCGTCTGCTGACGGAACTCCGGATGGTCGCGCAGCAGGTCGCGCGCCTTCACCAGCAGCGAGGTGAAGTCGAACACGTTGCGCCGGGCCAGCTCCGCGTCGTGCCGCTCCTCCACCTGGGTGAGCAGGTCGCGGAAGGTCGCCTCGAAGGGCGCCGTGCGCCACGCGGCATAGGCATCCTCCAGCCGCCGCACGGAGCCGTCGCTCTTGCCCTTCACCTTCCAGAGCAGTTCCTTCAGGCACGCGCCCGCGCCCTTGCGCAGGTTGGCCAGGTTGCGCGGCTCCGACAGCAGCACGTTGCGCAGCGTCGGGAAGTGAGCCGGCTGCATGAACGTGTCCGGCGTCATGCCCTTCAGCGGGGCCTCGCACGCGGACAGCAGCGTGCTCCACTCGCCCTTGGTGTCCTGGGCTCGGGCCTCCAGGCACAGGCGGCGGCAATCCTCGATGAGGGCTTCGAGCTGCGCCTTGTCCGCCACGCCGTCGCCCACGCGCGCGGTGGCGGCCTTGAGGCCCTCCTCCCGCAGCGTGCCGTAGACGTCCATCAGCGCGGCCACGAGCCCGTCGGAGAAGCCGGAGCCCGAGAAGCCCAGCTCCGCGCACAGCTCACGCACGCGCGCGTCGCCGCCCTCCAGCGCGTCCAGGACGACGCGTTCGGTGACGTCCTCCAGCAGGCCCGCGGCCTCCAGCTCGTCCAGCACCTCGAAGGCAGGGTCGATGCCCACCGCGGGCGGCGCCCGGCGCAGCAGCTGTCCGCAGAGCGAGTGGAACGTGCCCACCGTCGCGGCGCCCAGCTCCTCGCGCACCTTGCGCCACTGGTCCTGCGTGGGGAACGGGCGCTCCAGCCTCGCGAGCGACGCGCGCAGGTCCTTCTCCGCGTCTTGCGGAACGTCCCCCTGGGCCAGGGCGTCCAGGCGCTCGCGGACGCGCTTGCGCATTTCGGCGGCGGCCTTGTCCGTGAACGTGAGCATGCACAGCCGGGAGGGACGCAGCGGCTCCGCCTGCCGCGCTCCCGCGAACAGGTGCAGCGTCATGGTCACCAGGCTGTACGTCTTGCCCGCGCCGGCGCCGGCCATCAGGGCCAGGTTCTTCTCCAGCGCGAGCATGTGGGGTGCGGTGTCGCTCATCCGCTCCCCTCGTCCGAGATGCGGCGCTCGGTGATGCGGCACACCGCGCGGTAGCCGCACTTGCCGCAGTCATTGGGCCGCGCCGGGAAGTCGCCCTTGCGCAGCTGGCGCACCAGCGACTCCACCGCGTTGGGCAGGTTGAGGCCCGCGGCGTCCGCCACGCGCTGGCGCACCTCCGGGTCGGTGGACAGCAGGTCCTCCAGCTCCGCGGGCGGCATCACCGAGGACAGGTGGATGGCGTCGCCCGTGCGCAGCGAGAACCACGCCGCGTTCTTCGCGCCCACGTGGCCCGCGACGCGCGCGGCGTAGAGGTACAGCGGGAGCTGGAAGTCCGAGCGCAGCAGGTTCTCCTTCAGCGTGCGCTTGTCCAGGCGGCCCGTCTTGTAGTCGATGACGCCCACCTCCCCGCTGGCCGTGTCCAGCCGGTCGATTTGACCCTCGAAGACGATGGCGTCCTCGGCGACCATCAGCTTCACGTCGCTCCAGCGCTTGTCGTCGGCCGCCGGGCCGAAGCGCAGCTCGAAGCCTTCGGGGACCAGTGGATCAAACGGCAGGCCGCGCTTCGGATCCGCGAGGATGCGCCGGGCCATGGCCTGGGCCTTCTCTCCCGCGAGCTTCCACAGCTCGTGGTGGCCCACGTGGTACAGCTCCGCGAAGTGCCGGCTGGCCTTCTTGACCGCCTTCTCCAGCACCTCTTCCGGGATGTCCTCCGGCGCCTGGCCCAGGAGCTTCTTCTCCTTGAGCGCCTGGAACACCTCCTCCATCACGCGGTGCCAGAAGGTGCCCCGGCCCCGGGCGTCGAACTCCTCGTTGGCCACCACGGGCTCGGCGACCTTCAGGCCGTAGGCGATGAAGCCCTGGAAGCCGCAGTTGCCGAACTTCGACAGGGCGCTGGCGGACAGCGGGCGCTCCAGGCCGAAGTGGAACGTCTCGCGCAGCTTCTGCTCCAGCAGGGGGCCCTGCACGCCGCCGGTGAACTCGCCGGGCAGCTCGTCCTCGCGGCCGAAGAAGCGCAGGCGCGCGGCCTCCATGTGGGCCAGCTCGCGCGCGCTGCGGAACCAGTCGTCCGTGCCGAAGCGCTCCTTGAGCACCTGGCCCGCGGGGTCCGGCTCCGTGACGCGCAGGGAGGGGAACGTCAGGCCCGCCAGCGCCTCCAGGGCCACGGTGCGCCGCAGCTCCGGGAGCGTGAGCACTTCGTCCAGCGGCAGCACCGGAGGCAGCGCGCGCGTGGACCACTTGTGGCCGGTGAGCCGGCGCACCTCTTCCAGGAACGCGGACGGCACCTGCTCCTGCCCGCCCGCGGCCTTCACCGCGAACGACAGGCTCAACGTGCCCTCCGCCGCCGCGAGCGCGCTGGCGAAGAGCAGCCGGTCCTCCGTGAGGCGCCAGGGTGCGCGGTCGTCGAACTCGCCGCCGGTGAGGCGGAACACGTCGCGGGTCAGGTGCTGGTTGAGCGCCACGCGCTCCGCGTCTCCGAGCAGCGGCGACGGCGGATCCCTTCCGGGCAGGCGGCCCTCCGTGAGCCCGGCGACGAAGAGGTGGCGGAAGGTGCGTCCCGGCACTTCGGCCAGCTCCAACACCTCCACCGCGCCCGTGGAGGGGCCTCGCGCGGGCAGGTGCACGTCGCGCAGCGCGTCCGCCAGCCAGCGGCCCAGCACGCGCCGGGTGATGCGCGGGCCTCCGCCCACGGCGTGCAGTGAGCGCAGCAGCGCCTCCATCCGCTGACGGAACGCCGCGAGCGCCGCGTCGTCGCGGGCCCTGGCGTCCTCGATGCGCGCGCCCAGGTCTCCGGCTTCGTGAGCCTCCAGGGGCCCCGCGGAGTCCAGGAGGCCCAGCCGCTCCACGACCTTCCACCACGCGGCCACGGACTCCGCGGCGGGGGCTTCCTGGGGGATGTCGCGGCATTCGGCGATGAGCCGCATCACGCGGTCTCGCAGGGCGCGCACGGCCATCACCTTGACCGCGTCCTCCTTGCGCTTGCCGCCCTGCGCGGCCATCCGGCGCGCGAGCCCGTCCAGGCGCACGTCGTAGGCGCCCTTGCCTCGCGTGGCGCCCAGGCGATCGTCGCGCGCGGCGGCGAGCGCGAAGAGGGTCGCGGGCGCGTCCGGCCCTCCGCGCGACAGCGAGGGCACGTAGCGGCTGGAGACGAGCTCCGCGACGCGCTCGGCGGGGAAGCCGTCCTCCATCAGCACCGGCAGCTCCAGGGCCAGCCGCACCGGCCCCGCGAGCGCGAGCGGTTCACCCCAGGGCAGGCGCACCGGCACGCCCAGGTCGCCCAGCGCCTCCGCGAGCCAGCCCGCCTCCGGGCCCAGGTCCCGGTACGCGATGGCGATGTCGCCCGGCGCGCTGCCCGCGTCGATGAGGCGGCGCACGTCGCGGGCCACCACGCGGGCCTCCTCGCGCGCGTTCGTGGCGTTCCACACGGACAGCCCGTCCACCGCGCCCTTCAGCACGTCGCGCGCGGCGCGGGGTGAGAACAGGTGGCGGCCCAGGTCCGTGAAGGGGCGGCCCTCGAAGGTGACGTCGGCCTTGAAGAGGTCCACGTGGGGCATGGTCTCGCCCCGGTTCTCGAAGGCGCGGAACAGCGCCGCGAGCGCCGCGTCAGCCACCGGCGAACCGCCCACGGGCGTCTCCACGCGCAGCGACACGCGCCGGGCCTCGCACGCGGCGGCGAGCCCCATCAGCAGCTCCAGCTTGGACGGGCGCACGTCGTAGACGCCATGGAGCACCAGCGCCGTCACGCCGTCCCAGCCCGAGGGCCACGCGCCCCGGTCCAGCGCCTCGCGCGCGCCCCGGAGCACGTCCTCGCGGTCCGCGAGCCCCAGCTCCGCGAGGCGCTGTTCGTACAGGTGATAGAGCCGGGCGAGGACACGCGCGCGGGTGCGGCGCTCGGGCGGCAGCACCTCCGCGGCGTCCTGGAGCTCGCGCGGGGTGAGGCGGCCGGCCTTCAGGTCCAGCAGGACATCCGCGGCGGCGCGGGCGAAGGCGGGCTCGCGCACGTAGTCGCCGAACGGGGTGGGGCCCAGGGTAGCGCCCAGGCCTGACACCACGGCGCGGGCCGTCATGGCGGGACAGGGCCGGCGGTTGAGCTCGCGCGCGCCACCCAGCGCGTGGACGAAGTCGTCCCACGTGAGCAGGTGGGTCCCCACGCTGATGCCCCGCGCACGCCGCTCCGCCCGCAGGGCAGCCTGGCGGCGCGCGGCATCGGGGAAGACGTGAAGTGTGCGGCCAGGGCGGGACATGCGGGGCGAGGACTCTAGAACGGCCAGGGGCGCCGTTTTCATGCTCCTTTGTGTCCATTCCCACACCCTGGCCCGTCGTCCGCCCGCCTGCTGCCCTCGGAACCCGGGAAGTCCGAGGACACAAGGCTTCCGCCCGACCCGGGACAGCACCGGTCAGCCCGGGGGCGCCCAGGGTCTGAAAACCTGTCCGACAGTCGGACCGGGTCGGAGCCTCCAGGCGCCACGGCCGGCGCCGCGTTGTCGCGAAACCTGTCGGACAGTCGGACAGGTTTTGGAGCGGCACGACCGGCGCTGCGGTTCCACGAAACCCGTAGGACAGTCGGACAGGGGCCGGAGCGCCGCCGCTGATGCCCCATCGCTGCGAACCTGTCGGACTGTCGGACAGGTTCTGGAACGGCACCACCGGCGCCTCGGCTCCGCGAAGCCGGTCGGACTGTCGGACAGGTTCTGGAGTCCTGCGCCAGGCACCTCGGCAACCTGCCCGACGCGTTGCTGACCAGGGCAGCCACAGGGTCGGGCCTGGTTCGTGCTTCAGCTTGCGGTGAGGAAGTCCTCTACTTCTTGGGCGAGGAGCGCGGGGGCGGAGACGTGGGCCACGTGGCCTTGTCCTGGCAACACCCGGAGGGTTGCTCGCGGGAGGACCTGGGTCAGGGCTTGGGCGGGTTCCGCCAGGAGCACCCGCGGACTCTGGTCTCCCAGGACCACCCGGGTCGCGGTGTCCACCGCGCGGAAGCGCTCCACTCCCATCGGGAGCTCCGCCACCGCGCTGATTTCGCGCAGGAAGGTCTCCATCATCCCCAGCTGCTTCGCCCACTGGGGCGTCTGCCGGAAGGCTTCGAGTTGCTCCACCGTGAGCATCCGGAAGATGTGGTGCTGCGCGGCCACGAGCGCCGCGTCCGGCCCCTCGCGCTTCCAGGTCGTCCGGACCCGTTCCACGGCCTCACGCGTGATGCGCTGGGAGATGGGAAATGGCGGCTCGTAGAGCACCAGCCGCGCCGGAGACCTCCGCACCGCTGCCTCCAGCGCGAGAATGCCGCCCAGCGAATGGCCGAACAGCGAGGCGCCAGGCCCCGCCTCCTCCATCAACGCGAGCACGTCCTCCACCTCGCGCTCCAGCGCGTACGCCGCTCCATCCGCGCTGGCTCCTCGCCCGCGCCGCTCCAGCACGAAGTTCGTGAAGCGCGGAGACAGCCGTGACGCCACGTCCCGCCAGTCGTCCCACGTGCTGAGCGTGCCGTGGACCCACACGAGCGCGGGCCCCTGTCCTCGCCGGAAGTACGACAGCGACGTGCCGTCCGCGGAGGTGAACCGATGCTGGGTGAAGGCCACCGGGCTCCCCGTCACAGCCTCGCGCGTTCCCGTGCCGGACGCGGTCGCACAACCGGCGAGCATCAGCGCGGCTCCCGCTCCCAGCATGTCGCGGCGGGGAATGGGGGATGACCTGTTCGTGGGCTTCAGAGGCGTGGACATGGCGCGTGTTTCCTTTCCCCAGCATTCATGCGGTGGAAAAGGCGTGCGCGAAATGACGCTGTCTGCCATTTCACTCCGGACACCCGCGTCCGGAATCATCAAGCCCCGGAGGAACGCATGGAGAGCCTGTCCGCCATCGGCGTCTTCGCCCGCGTCGCGGAGACCGGGAGCTTCGCCTCCGCCGCCCGCGCGCTGGGCATCACGCCTTCCGCCGCGAGCAAGAGCGTGGCCCGCCTGGAGGAGCGCCTGGGCACCCGCCTCTTCCAGCGCACCACGCGGCGCATGCACCTCACCGAACAGGGCGCCCGCTTCCACGAGCGCTGCGTGCGCGCCCTCACCGAACTTCGCGACGCGGAGTCGGAGCTCGCCCACGCCGTTCGCACTCCCAGGGGCCGCGTGCGCGTCTCCGTCCCGGAGATGCTCGCGCTGCGCCTCATCATCCCCAACCTCCAGCGCTTCCGCCGCGAGTACCCGCACCTGGAGCTGGACCTGGACGTCAACGACCACGTGGCCGACATCGTGGGGGACGGACTGGACGCGGCCGTGCGCTGCGGGGAGCTCACCGGCTCGCGCCTCATGCGCCGCCGCCTGGGCCCCAAGCGCTTCATCCTCTGCGCGTCGCCCGCGTACCTCCAGGCGCATGGCACGCCGCGCTCGCTCGACGCGCTCCAGGAGCACGACTGCATCCGCTACCGCTTCGTGTCCACCGGCCGCGTGGAGTCCTGGGCCCTGCGCCAGCCCCCGGGCGCCCCCGCCCCGCGCATCCCGGAGACCTTCGTCTTCAACAACAGCGAGGCCGTCACCCACGCGGCCCGGGCGGGCTTCGGCATCGCCCAGTTCGTGGAGCTGATGATCCGCCCGGAGCTGGAGGCCGGCACGCTGCGCCCCTTCCTGCGCGAACACTCCCTGGAGCGTGGCGCGCTCTGGCTCGTCTGGCCCCAGGCCCGGCGCACCCCGCCCAAGGTGAAGGCCCTGGGCGACTTCCTGGCGCGGCTCGTCGAGGAGGACGAGGCCGGGGCGCGCTGAAAACCCACGCAACCGGGATTGTGGGAAAGGGGCGGAGCGCCTTTATGCTCCGCCGCCCCATGCTTGCCTCCTACCGGACCCTGGCCACCTTCTGCCTGCTGCTGCTGGCGCCGCTGTCTCCCGCCGCCGCGCAGGAGCCCTCCGATGCGCCGCGCGCGCTGCGCTTCAACTGGACCCGCGACGGCATCATCACCGGCACCGCGGGCGTGCTGTGGATCTCCAGCGAGTCCGTCTTCAAGGACAACCTGGCCCCGGCGCAGTGCCGCTGGTGCGACCGCGCGCCGGACGGCACGGACCGGCTCAACCGGTTGGATCGCTGGGGGCGGGGCCTCGCGGGCAGCACGGAGGCCTCCCGCAAGCGCGCGGACACCTGGAGCAACATCCTCGGGTTCGCGGGGGTGCCGCTGGGCATCCTGGGCACCCAGTACGCCGTGGGCCGCAGCAGCGGTGCCTCCACGGAGTTCTTCGCCCAGGACGCCGCCATCATGGTGCAGAGCGCCGTGCTCGCCTCCGTGGCCAACCAGGCCGTGAAGTTCGCCGTGGGCCGCGAGCGCCCCTTCGTCCACGTCCTCCCGGAAGAGGAGAAGGGCCTCACCGCGCACCCCACTGACAACAACCTGTCGTTCTACAGCGGCCACACCAACCTGGCCTTCTCCCTGGCCGTGTCCGCCGGCACCGTGGCCTCGTTGCGCGGCTACAAGCACCAGGCCGTCATCTGGGGCGTGGGCCTGCCGCTCGCCGCGTCCGTGGGCCTCCTGCGCATGGGCGCGGACAAGCACTACCTCTCCGACGTGCTCACCGGCGCCGTGATGGGCGCCGCGTTCGGCGTCGCCGTGCCCCTGCTCCTGCACAGCCGCGTGGACGACGAAGCCCCCTCCCCCGCGCGGCCGTCCTCGGTGTCACTCAACCCGATGGTCGGGACCCAGATGGTGGGCCTGTCCGGCGCCTTCTAGCCACAAGCAGCCAGGCGCCACCGCCCGGCGCGCACAAGCCGACACTTCGTCGCGCCGGGCTCCCGGACGCACCCGGATGACATGGTAGTCCCTCCGTCCATCTTCGTCGGACGGGTCCTTCCGTGCGCTCCACCTTGATGGTCTACCTTCCGTGCGCCCCCTGGAGGTGCCCGTGAGCGCGCCTCACGGGAAGGACGCCCCGCGCGTCGAGCGCTTCGGGCCCGCGCTGCCCCCCTCCACGTTCACGGGCTTCACCCTGGCGGCGCTGGCGGTGCTCGCCATCGCGCTGCTCTCCTACCGCACCCTCAAGACGCGCGCGTCCACGGGCGAGCTGGTGACGCACACGCTCACCGTCGTGGCGGAGCTGGAGGAGGTGCTGTCCACCGTGAAGGACGCGGAGACGGGCCAGCGCGGCTTCCTGCTCACGGGCGCGGAGAGCTACCTCAGCCCCTACACCCTCGCGAAGAAGACGCTGCCGGCGAAGCTGAAGGAGCTTCGCGGGCTCGTCTCCGACAGCGCCGTGCAGCAGCAGCGGCTGGACCGGCTGGAGGCCGCCGTCACGGAGAAGCTGGCGGAGCTGCAGGAGACCGTGGACCTGCAGCTGCGGGGCGACAGCCGGCACGCCATCGCCGTGGTGAAGGAGGACCGCGGCTTCGCCTCCATGAGCACCATCCGCGCCGCCGTGGAGGAGATGGAGCTGGAGGAGCGCAGGCTGCTCACCCTGCGCTACGGGCAGTTCCAGGAGTCCGCCAACCTGTCCCTCGCCGTCACCCTGAGCGGATCCCTCCTGCTCTTCGCGCTCCTGGGCATCGCCGCGTACACCGCCGCGCGCGACTTCCGCGCCCGCGCCATCGAGTCGTGGCTCCAGGCCGGACAGGCCGCGCTCGCCACGCGCATGCAGGGCGAGCAGCGCCTGGACCGGCTGGGCGACAACATCCTGCGCGTGCTCGCCCACACGATGGACGCCCAGGTGGGGGCGCTCTACGCCGCGGACGCGACGAACCGCCTCCGCCGCGTCGCGGGCCATGCGCTGCCCAAGGACCTGGCCACGCGCGACGACACGCTGGTCCCCGGCGAAGGACTGGCCGGACAGGCCCTCAAGGAGGGCCGCGTCCTCCACCTGCGCGACGTGCCCGAAGATTACCTGCCCATCGCGTCCGGCCTGGCACGCGGCCGCCCCCGCCACCTGCTCATCGCGCCCGCCCAGGTGGACGGCCAGGCCCACGCGGTGGTGGAGCTGGGCTTCCTGCACCCGGTGCAGCCTTCGGACCTGGAGCTGCTCCAGCGCGTGTCCGAGGCCATTGGCGTCGCGGTGCGCGGCTCGCTCGACCGCACCCGCCTGGAAGCGCTGCTGGAGGAGACCCAGCGCCAGCAGGAGGAGCTGCGCGCCTCCAACGAGGAGGTTGAGGAGCAGAGCCGCGTCCTCAAGGAGTCCCAGGCGCGGCTCTTGAACCAGCAGGCGGAGCTGGAGCAGACCAACGCCCAGCTGGAGCAGCAGGCGCGCCTTTTGGAGAACCAGCGCGACGCGCTGGCCGTGGCCAAGGTCACCCTCACGGACAAGGCCGCGGAGCTGGAGCGCACCAACCGCTACAAGAGCGAGTTCCTGGCCAACATGAGCCACGAGCTGCGCACGCCGCTCAACAGCTCGCTCATCCTCGCGAAGCTGCTGGCGGACAACAAGGACGGCAACCTCACCCCGGAGCAGGTGAAGTTCGCGCAGACCATCGGGTCCGCGGGCAATGAGCTGCTCGCCCTCATCAACGACATCCTGGACCTGTCGCGCATCGAAGCGGGCAAGGTGGAGGTGCAGCGGGAGACCGTGAGCCTCCCGCGCTTCGTGGAGAACCTGACGCGCACCTTCCAGCCCGTGGCCGGACAGAAGGGCCTGCGCTTCACCACCACCGTCG
Organism: Corallococcus sp. AB049A; assembly: GCF_003668885.1. NCBI lineage: Bacteria > Pseudomonadati > Myxococcota > Myxococcia > Myxococcales > Myxococcaceae > Corallococcus > Corallococcus sp. AB049A. The sequence continues at coordinate 16,714 of NZ_RAWL01000175.1, forward strand.
CGCCGGACGTGCCCTTGACGCTGGAGACGGATCCCCGGCGGCTGGGACAGGTGCTCAAGAACCTGCTCGCCAACGCGTTCAAGTTCACGGAAGCCGGCGAGGTGGCGCTCACCGTCGCCACGGAAGGCCCGGGGCGCCTGGTGTTCCGCGTGCGCGACTCCGGCATCGGCATCCCGAGCGAGCTGCAGGGGCCCATCTTCGAGGCCTTCCGCCAGGCCGACGGCAGCACCCACCGCAAGTACGGCGGCACCGGCCTGGGCCTGTCCATCTCCCGGGACCTGGCGCGGCTGATGGGCGGCGACGTCACCGTCAGCAGCGCGCCGGGCGAGGGCAGCACCTTCACCGTCACCCTCCCCC
>NZ_RAWL01000176.1:0-16762 GCF_003668885.1 Corallococcus sp. AB049A
GCGTGACGTGGGGTGCTCGTCCAACCTAACCGATGCGGTGAAGCGGGACGTCCGGAATGAAGACAACGTTCCCTTGTAATCCTGCCTGCCTTGACACTCCCGGGGGGCGACAGTAAGCCAGCCGGGACCCTCTGATGCTCTCGCGCGCCCACACCCTTGCCCGCCTCACCGCGATGCTGCTCGTCGCGCTCTGGGGTGCCCAGCCGCTGGGTCTGGCGCTGCACGTGGAGCAGCACGCGCACCGGTTCTGTCCGCAGCACCAGACGTTCGAGGAGGACGCCCGGAGGACGAACCCGGCGCTGTCCCGCTTCTCCGAGCGCGCCCCGGTCATCGCGTCCGTCCCGCCCGCCGTGGCGGACGCGATGGGCCTCAACCACGAGACGTGCCCGCTGCTCACGGCCGCCCCGCAGGTGGAGGCCCTTCAGGGGGCGGACGTCGCCTACGGCTCGGCGTGCGTGGAGAGCAACCACCCCGCCACCGCGCCGCCCCGCTCCTTCGCGCCGCTGGCCGTCCTCGACACCGCGCCCAAGGCCTCACCGCCCACGCACGCGTAGTTCCCGCGTGTCGTGTCCGTGAAGCAGGTCATCAGGTCGACGGTCGTCGCGGAGTGCGCACGCGCATGCTCCCCGGGCGGCCGGTTTCGAGGAGCCACCATCCGTGTCATCCCATCCGCGCAGGCATCCCCGCGCCCTCGCCGTCGTGCTCGCCGCTCAGCTGTCCGCGAGCGCCGCGTGGGCCCAGGAGCAGTCCCCCCCGTCCTCTGAATCCCCTGCCCCTGCCGAGGACGCGCCGGCGGCGGTGACTCCGGAGGAGATGGAGGAAATCGAGAAGGCGCTGGCGGCGGACGAGAAGGAGCGCGCGCGTCCCAACGGCGACACGTCTCCGGCGTCGCCCACCGCGACGAACGACTCCGGCGTGACGCCGCTCAAGCTGCCCAACGCCATCTCCGGCGGCACCAACTTCCTCAACCTGAGCTTCATCCTGGACATGGCCCTGGCGGCCTTCTCCAGCAAGGAGCCCCTGCAGGAGGGCGCGCACGACCCGACGAAGAACGGCTTCAACCTCCAGCAGCTGGAGCTGTCCGTCGGCTCGGTGGTGGACCCGTACTTCCGCTTCGACAGCAACATCGTCTTCAGCCAGTTCGGCGTCGAAATCGAGGAGGCGTACGTCACCACGTTGGACCTGCCCGCGAGCCTCCAGGTGCGCGCGGGCCAGTTCCTCACCCGCTTCGGGCGCATCAACGCCACGCACCCGCACGCGTGGGCCTTCGTGGACCAGCCCTTCGTGATGAGCCGCTACTTCGGCGCGGAGGGCAACCGGGGCCTGGGCGTGGAGGGTTCGTGGCTCACGCCGCTGCCCTGGTACGTGGAGGTGGTGGGCAGCGCCACGGACGCCGTGGGTGAGGCCACCGCGCGCAGTTTCTTCGGCGCGGACGCCGAGCGCGTGCTGTCACCATTGGACTTCCAGCTCACCGGCGCGCTGAAGCAGTTCTTCCCGCTGTCGGACGACATATCGCTGTTGTGGGGCCTGTCCGCCGCCACCGGCCCCAACGCGACGGGCTACCGCAACCACACCAGCATCTACGGCACGGACGTGTACCTGAAGTTCCGGCCCATCACGTCCGCGAGCTCGCAGCAGGTGACGCTCCAGGCGGAGGTGCTCTACCGGCGCCGCCAGGTGCCGGAGGACGTGCTCTCGGACTGGGGCGGCTACGCGCAGACGGTGTGGCGCTTCTCCAACCGCTGGGCCACGGGCGTGCGCTACGAGTTCGGCACGGCCGCGAAGACGCAGGAGGGCCGCGTCGCGACGGATCCGCTCGACCCCGAGTGGACGGCCGAGCGCCAGCGCATCACCGCGTCGCTGACGTACTGGCCCACGGAGTTCTCCCGCCTGCGCCTGCAGGCCGCCACGGACCGAGCGGGCTGGCGCGCGTCGCCGGACTACTCGGCCTTCCTCGCCCTTGAAGTCGTGACCGGCGCCCACGGTGCCCATGCGTTCTGACCTCATCTTCCGGAGCCCTTCCATGCGTTCCCTTCGCCTGTTCGCGGCCCTGTGCGCCGCCGTCATCAGCCTCACCGCCGTTCCCGCTCGCGCGGACCTGAAGGTCGTCGCCACCCTCCCGGACCTGGCCGCGCTGGCCAAGGCCGTGGGCGGAGACAAGGTGGAGGTCATCGCGCTCGCGCTGCCCACGCAGGATCCGCACTTCGTGGACGCGAAGCCCAACCTGGCGCTCGCGCTCAACCGCGCGGACCTGCTCATCGCCGCGGGCCTGGACCTGGAGATCGGCTGGCTGCCGAATCTCCAGACCGGTGCGCGCAACAACCGCATCCTGACGGGCAACACGGGCTACCTGGACGCGTCGCGGTCCGTGGACCTGCTGGAGGTGCCTTCCGCGCCGGTGGACCGCAGCCAGGGCGACGTGCACCCCGGCGGCAACCCGCACTATCTCTATGATCCGCGGCAGGCGCTGAAGGTGGCCGCCGCCATCGAGGCGCGCATGGCGCAGCTGGATGCGAAGAACGCGGCCACCTACAAGGCCAACCTCGCGAAGTTCACGCAGGAGGTGCAGGCGGCGCAGGAGGGCTGGGAGAAGCGGCTCGCGGCGCTCAAGGGCGTGCCCGTGGTCGCGTTCCACCGCACGACGGCGTACCTGCAGAACTGGCTGGGCTTCAAGACGATCGCCTTCCTGGAGCCCAAGCCGGGCATCCCTCCCACCGCGTCCCACGTCGCGCAGGTGCTGGTGCTGGCCCGGACGAACAAGGCGAAGATGGTCCTCAAGGAGGATTACTACGCGGACACCAACGCGAGGTTCCTCGCGTCGAAGATCCCCGCGCCGCTCGTCACCCTGCCCGGAGGCACCGATGCGCGCGGCGGCCAGACGTACGTGCAGCGCATGGAGCTGATGGTGACCCGGCTGGAGCAGGGCCTCGCCGGGAAGGGGAGCTGACACCATGAAGCGTATTGCTTCCCGCATCTCAGCCAACGCCTGGATGCTCCCTGTCGCGCTGCTGTCCGGGTGCGCGTTCGACGCGGGCGAGAGCTTCGCGGTGCTGGAGCCCTCCGTCGAAGCCGCGTACTCGCCCCTGCCCCGCCGCGACGCGGGCGACGGCTACCAGGCGCTCGCGTCCGACTTCCAGCTGCGCATGGACACGGGCACGGTGAGCCTGGGCACCATCGACCTGCTGGCCAGCGCGGGCGGCGGTGGCAGCACGACGTTTGATCCGTCCTCGCCGCCGCCGGGCTACTCGCTGTGCCACAACGGGCACTGCCACGGCGACGACGGCGCGCTCGTGGACTACGAGGACATCGAGGCGGAGCTGGCCGGTGGTGGCGGCAGCAGCACCGTCACGGTGGCCAACCTGCCCGTGGACGCGGAGCTGGACCTGCTGGCGCCCGCGGCCCGCGGCCTCACCTGCGAGCCCGCGTGCGAGCTGGGCAAGACGACCCTGTCGAGCGGGCGCTGGGCCGTCACCGGCCTGCGCATGACGGGCAGCGTGCGCGATGGCCGCGTGCCGGCGCGCTTCACGGGCGCCCTGCCCTTCCGGTTCACCGCGACGATGATGGGCGCGGAGGCCAAACCGGTGGCGGTGCTCACCGGGGACCTGGACGTGCCGTCCGACCGCGAGAACGATCCGCGCGTGACGCTGGGCCTGAAGCTGGAGCTGACGCCGGCCCTCTTCGACGCGGTGGACTGGTCCGCCGTGCCGCCGGGCGCGGATGGCGTGATCGACCTGGATGATCCCGCGCACGCGGCCGTGCGTGCCGCGCTGCTGGAGAAGGTGGCCGGATTGAGCCCCACCGCGGAGGTGAGCCGTGGCTCACGGTGATCACGAGACGGAGCTGGACCGGGGGCACCGCGCCGCTCCGCCGCCGGAGCCGGGCGAGCCGCTGCTCAAGTGCGAGCAGCTGGTCATCGGCTACGGGGGCAAGGACATCCTGCCGCCCATGGACCTGGTGGTGCGCCGCCGCCAGTTCGTGGCGGTGGTGGGCCGCAACGGCTCCGGCAAGAGCACCTGGTTCAAGACGCTGCTGGGGCTGATTCCTCCGGTGTCCGGCCGCATCACCCTGGCGTCGCCAAACATCCGCAGCGCGTACGTGCCGCAGATGTCGTCCATCGACTCGCTGTTGCCCGTGCACGCGCGGGAGCTGACCAGCTGGGGGCGGCTGTCCGGGTGGAACTTCCTGCGGCCCTTCCCCAGCAAGGCGGACCGGCAGAAGGTGGAGGCGGCGCTCGACACCGCGGGCGCGCGCGGCATCGCGAAGCGGCCCTTCCGCGATCTGTCCGGCGGCGAGAAGCAGCGCGCGCTGCTGGCGCGGGTCATCGCCACCGAGGCGGACGTCGTCCTGCTGGATGAACCCACCGCGGCGATGGACGCGGTGGCGGAGAAGCAGACGATGCTGCGGCTGTGCGCGCTGGCGCACGACCGGGGCCTGGGCGTGGTGGTGGTGAGCCACGACATGTCCGTCGCCGCCGAGCACGCCGACGTCATCCTCTTCGTGGACCGCGAGCACCGCACCTTCGTCATGGGCGATGCGCGCACCGTGTTCTGCCACCCGGCCTTCCGCCGCCAGTACGGCGACGACTACTGCCACACCGCGCCCCAGGGACCCCACCGTGGAAACAACCCTGCTTGAGCCCTCGAAGTGGGAGCAGTTCCAGGCCGGCTGGGAGCTGTTCCGGGACCCCATCCTCTGCGCGCTCATCGCCGGGTGCGTGCTGGGCTTCCTCAGCGTCTACGTCGTGCTGCGGCGCATGGTGTTCGTCAGCGCCGCGGTGACGAACACCGCGGGCCTGGGCGTGGCGCTGGCCTTCTTCGCGGAGATCCACCTGGGCGTGCACGTGGATCCGCTGGTGGGCGCGGTGGTGCTGTCCGTCGCGGCCACGCTGCTCCTGATGATTGAACCGGCGCGGCTGCGGCTGTCACGCGAGAGCCTGCTGGGGTGCGCGTTCGCCTTCGCGGGCGGCGCGGCCATCCTGGTGGGTGACCGCATCGCGCAGGAGGCGCACGACATCCAGGGCATCCTCTTTGGCACCGCGGTGCTGGTGACGCCGGATCAGCTCCAGGCGGTGGCGGTGGCCGGCGCGGTGCTGATGGTGCTGCACCTGTGGTGGTTCCGGGGCATCGCCTTCGTGAGCTTCGACCGCGTGGGCGCCACCGTGCAGGGGCTGCCGGTGAAGCTGCTGGACACGGTGTTGATGGTGTCCATCGGCATCATGGTGGGCGTGTGCGCGCGGGCGCTGGGCGCCCTGCCCGTCTTCGCGTTCTCCACGCTGTCGGCCATCGCCGCGCTGGTGCTGGACCTGCGGCTGCCGTGGACCTTCTTCACGGCGACCGTGCTGGGCGGCATCGCGGGCGCGGGCGGATACCTGTTCGCGTACTTCTACGACTTCCCGGTGGGCGGTTCGCAGACCGTCCTGTCCGGGGTCCTGGTGCTGCTGATGATGCTCATCCGGCTGGTGCAGGTGCCCTTCAAGCGCAGGGCCTGATCAACGGACGGCGGCGGACACCTTCTTGAACTCGGGGGTGCCCGCGCGGCCCAGCATGTCGAACAGGGCCGCCTCCACGGTGAGGATGCGCGCGCCCGCGTCGCGGCACAGCTCCAGGCCCACGCGGCGGTCCTCCTCCGCTCGGGACAGCACGGCGTCCGCGAGCAGGCACGGCTCGCGGCCGCTGTCCGCCAGGTCGCGCGCCGTCTGGAAGACGCAGATGTGCGTCTCCATGCCGGTGATCAGCACCTGCTTGCGGTCGCCCAGCACGGACAGGACATCCGGCGTGGCGGCGGAGAACTCCAGCTTCTCCAGCGGCTTGAACTCCCCCAGGCGCAGCTTGAGCAGCGAGTGCGTGCGGCCCAGCCCCTGCGGGTACTGCTCCGTGACGATGACGGGAATGCCCAGGGCCCGCGCGCCCTCCACCGCGGCGCCGGTGCGCGCGAGCATGCGGTCCAGGGCGTCGCGGTCCATCGCGGCGCACAGGCGCTCCTGGATGTCGACGACGAGCAGCGCGGCCTGCTCGGGCTTCAGGCGGGACGACGGCATGGGGCGGCTCCTTGGAGGATGCCCCCTAGTGACGTGAAGGCCGCGCCTGCGTCAAGCGCGCTCAGCCGCCATGAACGGTCCAGGGCGCTTCTCCACCCCGGGGGACGGGCGCGGTGTCCACCGAGGCCACGTCCGGCACCCGGCGGAGCGCCGTGCGGCCCCGGTGGCCCCGGGCCGCGAAGCCGCGCGCGCGTTGCAGGCCTGGCAGGTGCGGATCCGCGTCGCGCCACAGGTCCAGCACCACGGCGAAGTCGTGCTCCGCCTCGGACATGCACTCGCAGGCGACGTGGGCCTCCGCGACCAGCAGCATGCAGTGGCCACAACCGGGCCGCTCCCCTGCCCGCTCCAGCGCCAGCTCCAGGGCCTTCTCCTCGCGGCCGGAGCGCAGGCGCACGCGGGCCAGCGTCTCCCGGGGCGGCCGGCAGAAGAGCGCGGGGCCCACGGGGCGCAGGCGGCGCTCCAGGCGCAGTGCCCGTGTGAGCGCGGCCTCCGCGCGGCCACAGTCGCCCCGTCGCGCATCCAGCGTGCCCCGCAGCTCCTGCGCGGCGACCTCCACCGTGCGCGCCACGTCGCGAGGGCACAGGGCCCGGCCCTCGGAGCGCGGTGCTTCCGACAAGGTGACGACCAGCGCATCCAGCGTGCCGCACGCGCGCTCCACGTCGCCCAGCCGTCCCGTTTCGAGGGCACAGACGCCTCGCGCGTACAGGCGCACGGCGTCGCGCAGTCCGGCCTCCGCGACGGTGGCCGTGGAACCCAGCTCCATGGGGACCTCCGCCGCCGCCCGGCTGAAGCCGAAGCGCAGGTGCGCGGCGACGAGCGTGGTGGCCGCGAAGAGCACTGCTTGTGGCTGGCCTCCCGCGGCCTCCACGCGCTGCCGCAGCTTGCGGGCCCAGGCCTGCGCGCCCCGGTACTGCCCCACCTCCATGCAGCCTTCGCTGAGCAGGCGCAGGGCGGTGTCGGCGCTCGGCGCGACTTCGATGGGCAGCGACTCACGCGCGACGTACGCGTCGTCCGCCGTCACCGCGGCCTCCAGGATGCGGTTCGCGTCCGTGGCCTTGCCCATGCGCAGGAGCAGGCGTCCGGCGGCGAGCAGCGCGGGACTTCCCGAGGGCACGAGCGACGGAAGCAGCTCCGCGCTCTCCAGCGCCGTGTCCGGCCGTGCGCTGGGCAGCCACGCCTGCACCCACGCCACGTGCACGCCCGCGTGGCGCGGGTGCGTGCGCAACAGGTCGCGCAGGAGGAGCTGCGCGTACGGCTGTCCCTGACCGGGGCGGCCGTCGGATTCGTAGCCGTCCAGCAGGAAGCCCGCGAGCAAGAGGCGCGGTTCGGGCTCCTGGGGATAGCGGTCGATGAGGCACTCCATCTCGCGCACGAAGGCGTGCCGGCCGTTGGCGGGGCCCTTGTCCGCGAGGAGGCTGGCCGCGACCACCAGCCGCTGCTCCAGGTCGGTGGTGCCCTCCGCCAGCGTCAGCGCCTTGCGGATGGCCTCCGCCCGGTCCGCGGTGAAGCGCTGCCCCACGCCTCGCGCGAGCGCGAGCCCCCACCACGCCATGGCGAGGGATGGATCCTGCCTCGCGGCCTCCGCGAAGGCGCGCCGGGCCTCCAGTGCCCAGCCCAGGTGCAGGAGGCGCAGGCCCTGGTTGAAGTACGCCTGCGCCAGGGGGACCTGTGTCGTCACGGACAGGTGCGCATCTCCCAGCCCGTCCAGGAGCGGCGGCGTGGGAAGGGCTTCATCCGGCAGGTCCTCCCACGCGACGTGGGAGTGGACCGACGGGGCATCGGCTCTGAACAGACGTGCCAGCATGGTGTCCTCCTCACGCTCCGGTCATCGGAGCGGCATGGTGCTGCACTGCTGCATCGGTCGCGCGCACGCGCACGGCCAACCGCTTCCAGGCGGTGGACAGCTCCTCCGCGGGGATGGGAGACGCCTTGCGCCGCGCCGCCAGGCACTCGCGCCGCCAGGCCAGGCCCACGTCATGGGCCACCCACGCCTCGTACTCCGCGAGCCAGTCCGCAAGCCGCGCGAGCCCTGCCCGCGCCGCCCTGCGCTCCTGCCCGGTGGCCACTTCGCGCCGGACGCCCACGTCCTCCACGCGGAACGCGTTGCCTCGCGCGCCCTCCACCCACCGGGGCACGAAGCCGTCGCGCGGCACGAAGATGGCGGCGCCGCACGACTCACACAGCGCGCCGAAACCCCACAGCGTGAGGCGCCCCCCGTCCAAGAGCTGCCCCTGGTACGCGCTCTGTCCCTCCACGCCCGGCGGACGCGGCTCGCGCACCAGGCCGCGCCGCAGCAGCACGTTGCCGTCCGGGCAACGCACGTCCTGGCCCAGGCACCACATGGCCACGTCGAACAGACGGTCGCCGTCGCGGCGCACGTCGCAGGGAAGCAGGGAACCGCCAGAAGAGACCTTGGACATGGGGCGCCTTCCGTTCCGCTACGAAGCGGCCTTCTTCACGGTGGGGCTCACACGCACCGCGGTGAGCTCCTGACTGTCGATGAACTGCTGGAAGGTACCCATGGGGAACTCCGGTGGAGGTGGGGTCAGTCGTGGTCGTGGTCGTGCTCGCCGGCTTCTTCGATGACGAGCGACACGGAGGAGAGGGTCGAGGGCCCGAAGGTCAGCGTGTGCGTGCCCACGGTGAGCGGCACGACGTAGCGGCCCTGGATGTCCGTGCAGAGCGTGGAGCTGGTGGCGCTCTCCTCGAAGTCCACCGTCGCGCCGCTGCCGTTGGTGACCGTCACCGGCACCGTGGCGCTCGTGTAGAGGACGTAGTCGGTGGCCTCGGAGACGGCGAAGGACACCGCGCCGCCCTTGCCTCCCGCGACGTCCACCAGCGCGATGTCGTAGCGCTTGTGGTCGTTGCTCACGGCCGGGCCCACGCCGCTGGCGGCGGCGGTGACGGCGGCGCCGGGGCCCTTCTGCAGGTGCTCGCAGCCCTCCTCGTCAGCGTGGCCTTCCTCTTCTTCGTCACCGCCACAACCGGCGGCGAGGAGGGCGGTGGACAGCAGCAGGGCGGACAGAAGCTTCTTCTTCATGATGGGGACTCCAGGGACATGGGGGGACTGCGGGAACTCCAGCCGCATGGGCCGCACGCACACCGCTCCTCAAGCGGAGTGGCGGCGCGAGCCCGGACGGGACTGGAAGGAGGGACCGCGGCACGAAGCGCGTGGCCGGAGCGACCGGGCGCGTATGGCGGATCCGTTCAGCGAACAGGAACGCCCACGGCCTGGACTCCGGTGGCCACGGCGCACCCCACCCCGCGAGACACGTGGGGCCGGGACGGCGGGCTTCGGCGGCGGAAGACTAGGCGCGCGGCGGCGACGACTTGGGCGCGAGCCTCAACAGCGCGACGGGCGCCGCGTGGAAGCGGAACACCGCCAGCGCGGGGCTGGAGCGCGTGGAGACCGCGGCCACGACGGGCGCGGACCCGGCCGGAGGCGGAACCTCACGGCGGAAGAAGGCGTGGTGGCAGTGGGCTTCACCGCCGTGGGGCGTGGCCGTCGACACCGGCGCCTTCGCCACGCGCGCGTCGTCGAAGGAGAGCGCCTCCTCCAACGGGCCGTCGTGAGACGCCGCGTCGCTCACGTGCATCACGTCCCCGTGCTCCAGGCACGTGGTGTGCTGCACGAGCGCGAAGTGGAGCACGCTGCCCACGTACACCAGCACGCACACGAGCACCCACGGCAGAGCCAGGAGGCGCGGCAGGGAGCGAGGCGTTCTGGGGTGGCGTCGGAGGCGGCTCACGTCCACTCGGTGGGAAAAAGCAACTGAGTTGTTTTAAGCGACCTCCCCTCCTGGTGCAAGCCGGGAGGGGGGCCGGGAAGCGAGGTGGCGGACATGGCGGGCCTGGACGCCTGTCGCGGGTGGTGGACCCACCCGCCCCTGCGGTCGTAGGTTCCGCGCGTGCACGAGCTCATGGATGTCCTGCGCAGGCAGGCACACTATTTCGGACCGGAGCTGGCGAAGACCGCCTACCAGCGCGGCCTCGCGGTGACGAAGCCGGATGGCAGCACCCAGCCCATCCCCATCACCGCCACGCCGGTCATCCTGGACGCCGAGGAGATCAAACGCCGCGCGCTGCTGTCCGCGAAGCTGGCCTCCGCCACCCTGAAGATGGCGCGCGGCATCCTGGGCGGCCCGGACGCGGAGACGCTGCTGGGCGCGCTGTCCCCGCTGGAGCGCCGCCTGGCGCAGGGCACCTGGGAGGCGAGCCGCAAGCTGGCCACCACCCGCGTGGACTACTTCGTGTCCGGCGGCCGGCCCTGGGCGCTGGAGGTCAACGCCACCATCCCGGCCATGCAGGGCTATTCGGACATCGCGGCGCGCACCTTCATCGAGGTCGTGGCGCGGCACGTGCGCTACCCGGAGAAGGCGCTGCCGGCGCTGCTCACGCTCAACGGCAGCAACGCGCTGCCGCTCTACCGCGCGCTGCTGGACGGCTACGCGGCCGAGCGCAACGGGAAGATGCCGGACACCGTGGCCCTCTTGTGCCGCAAGAACGACGCGCAGATCACGGAGCTGCGCTGGCTGTGCGAGCGCTTCCGCGAGTTCGGCGCGGACGCGGACGTGGTGCACCCGGAGGACGTGTCCGGCGACGACACGTTCACGGTGAACGGCAAGGCGTACGACCTGGTGTACCGCCACCTCTTCGTCCGCCGGCTGGAGCAGAACCCCGCCCCCTGGGTGGAGGACTTCCTCTCCGTCGTCCCGGGCAAGAAGGCCGTGTTCCTGAACCCGCCCGCCTCGCAGGTGGAGGTGAAGACGACGTTCGCGCTCCTGTCGCAGGCGCTGACGGACGCGTCGCTCGCGGAGCGCGCGGGCCTGTCGCCGGAGGAGCTGGAGGCGGTGCGCGAGTCGGTGCCGTGGACGCGCCCCTTCCGCCACGGGCCCGGCGTGGCCCCCGACGGCGCGAAGGTGGAGGACATCGTCGCGCGGGTGGTGGAGGAGCCCGCGCGGTTCGTGCTCAAGCGCGCGTGGGACTACGGCGGCAAGGCCGTGTTCCTGGGCCGCTCCGTGGGCACCGTGCCCTACGAGGAGCGTGTGAAGGGCGCCTACGGAGAGTCCAAGACGTGGGCCCAGCTGTGCGAGCGCGCCGCGACGGACACGCAGGGCGGCGGCTTCGTGGTGCAGGAGGTGGTGGACACCCAGCCGGAGGACCACCTGCTCTGCGGGACGAACCAGGTGCTGCCGGCTTCGTTCTTCGTGGACTACTCGGCGTACGCGTCTGTTGGGCTGGCGAAACAGCCCGCGTGGGGCGGGGTGTGCCGTGGGTCCATGTCGGAGATCGTCAACATCGTGGGCGGCGGCGGTGTGCTACCGCTCATCACGACGGAAGTCGCGTCGAAGCTTTTGCTGGCCTGGAAGGCCCTTTAAGGCGTCCTCCAGGGGTCATCGTTAAAGAGAGGCTGGGGCTTGAAGCGGCCCCCGGCCCGAAAGGAAACGGAACACATGGCGTGGGAATCTTCAGGTGGCTGGCAGGGCGGGCAGGCAGGCTCGGTGGACGACGTCCTGGTGCAGGAGTCGCAGCGGGCGTTCATGTCGCGCGTGCACGGCTGGATGTTCGCGGGACTGGCGCTCACCGGCGTGATGGCCATGGTGACGCTGGCCAATGAGACGCTGCTCCGCATGGCGGTGCAGAACCGGATGGCCCTGTTCCTGGTGCAGCTGGGCGTGGTGTTCGGCCTGTCCATCCTGGCGCCCCGGCTGTCCGGCCCGGTGGCCGCGCTCATGTTCGCGGGCTACGCGGCGCTCACGGGCGTGACGCTGTCGGTCATCTTCCTCATCTACACGGCCAGCTCCATTGGCCAGGTGTTCTTCATCACCGCCGCGACCTACGGCGCGATGGCCGTCTACGGCACCGTCACGAAGAAGGACCTGAGCAGCTGGGGCACGTTCCTCTTCATGGGGCTCATCGGCATCGTCATCGCCGGCGTGGTGAACTTCTTCATCCAGAGCAGCGCCGTGTCGTTCGTGATGGCCTGCGCGGGCGTGCTCGTGTTCGCGGGCCTCACCGCCTACGACGTGCAGAAGCTGCGTGACTACCACGCGGGCGCGGGCTTCAAGAGCGCGACCGCGGTGAGCATCGTGGGCGCGCTCACCCTCTACCTGGACTTCATCAACCTGTTCCTGTCGCTGCTGCGCCTGCTGGGCAACCGCCGCGACTAGCTCCAGGGTTCAACGCTGTCACCCCAAGGCGGGGCGCGAGGCGGGCAACCGCCTTCAGCGCTCCGCCTTCTTGTTGAAGGGCATCAGCAGACGCTCCACGGGGCGGCCCTGCACCAGGTGCTCCTCCACGATGGTGGGCACGTCCTCCACCTTCACGCCGCCGTACCAGGTGCCCTCCGGGTAGACGACCACGGAGACGCCGAAGGCGCAGGTGTCCACGCAGCCCGCCGCGTTGGCGCGCATGGTGCGCTTGAGCCCGCGCTTGTCGAGCTCCTCCTTGAAGGCGGCCCGCACCTCCTCCCCACCCTTCGTGGCGCAGCACCCCTTGGGGTGACCGTCCGGACGGCGGTTGGTGCAGACGAAGACGTGGCGTTCGAAGGGAGGCGGCATGGTTCGCCTCCTAACGCGGCCGAGCGTCGAAATCGATGCCGGCGTTCAGCAGGCGACCGTCCAGGCCCGCCCCTCCCGGCCGGTTTGTCGAGTGGGCGGGACAGCGCTCCTACGCTCGGCGCACGGACTGGCAGCAAACATCCGTCAGTGATCACAAGCGCTTGGACAGGCCCCCCTCGCGGCATCCCCGGTTTTGCATGGCCATGACGATACGTTGCCAGTCACAGCAGCCATTGCCACCCGGGGAAGGGTTATTAGATCAGCCTTGGGCGCAGATCAGACGGCCTCGGAATGTCCACCAAATGAAGTGTGTAAGCAGCACTCTGACACTAGATATTGGGGCGTGGGTGATGTTGACGGACCCCACCAGCGATCATATGGATCCGCCCCCCCGGCAGGTGGGCAGTCAGGCCCGGGCCCGGAGTCCAGGGGTGTATCCCCAGGTTTCCGCCCGTCCCTGACCCATCCAACGCTGCCGCCCCTGTGCCTGGAAGTGATCAACGGATCCCCTGGGATCTCGCGGCGTTGGCCATTTTGCAAATTTTGCATCAGCACTCTCAGTGAATCTGGAGGTGGGCGTCATGGAGAAGGAACTGAGTGGGAAGCCGGCGGTGGGTGGCAGGGAGTCGCGGCGCGGAGGACGTGCGAAGGGCAAGGCGGCGACGGCCTCCACGGGGCTGACCGTGGAGCGCTTCTTCACGACGCCCGGCGTGGATCCGGCGGACGAGCTGGCGTGGGAGTACCGCAGCGCGAGCATCAAGGGCGAGGACGGCAAGGTCGTCTTTGATCAGAAGGACATCGAGGTCCCCAAGTCCTGGTCGATGCTGGCGACGAACGTCGTGGCGTCGAAGTACTTCCGGGGCACGCCGGGCACACCCGAGCGCGAGACGAGCGTGCGCAAGCTGGTGGCGCGCGTGGTGGACACCCTCACCCGCTGGGGTGAGGAGGGGCACTACTTCGCGTCGGCGGTGGACCGCGAGGCGTTCCACGCGGAGCTGACGCACCTGCTGTTGCGCCAGAAGGCGGCGTTCAACTCGCCCGTCTGGTTCAACGTGGGCGTGGAGGAGCACCCGCAGTGCTCCGCGTGCTTCATCAACAGCGTGGACGACAACATGGAGTCCATCCTGGGGCTGGCGCGCACGGAGGGCATGCTCTTCAAGTACGGCAGCGGCACGGGCTCCAACCTGTCCTCCATCCGCGGCAGCAAGGAGCTGCTGGCGGGCGGCGGCACGGCGTCCGGCCCGGTGTCGTTCATGCGCGGCTTCGACGCGTTCGCGGGCGTCATCAAGAGCGGCGGCAAGACGCGGCGCGCGGCGAAGATGGTCATCCTCAACGCCGAGCACCCGGACATCCTCGAGTTCATCCGCTGCAAGTCGAACGAGGAGAAGAAGGCCTGGGCGCTGATTGAGGCGGGCTACGATCCGTCCTTCAACGGCGAGGCCTACGGGTCGGTGTTCTTCCAGAACTCCAACAACTCCGTGCGCGTCACCGACGACTTCATGAAGGCCGTGGTGAACGACGGCCCGTGGCAGACGCGCGCGGTGCGCGACGGCCAGGTGATGGAGACCTACAAGGCCCGCGAGCTGTTCCGCGAGATCGCCGAGGCGGCGCACCTGTGCGGCGACCCGGGCCTCCAGTACGACACCACGGTGAACGCGTGGCACACGTGCTCCGGCACGGCGCGCATCAACGCGTCCAACCCCTGCTCCGAGTACATGTTCCTGGATGACTCGGCCTGCAACCTGGCGTCGCTGAACCTGATGCACTTCCGCACGCTGGAGGGTGGCTTCGACGTGGCCGCCTTCAAGCACGCGGTGGACGTGGTGCTGCTGGCGCAGGAGATCATCGTCGGCTTCAGCCGCTACCCCACCGAGCGCATCGCCAAGAACAGCCACGACTACCGTCCGCTGGGCCTGGGCTACGCGAACCTGGGCGCGCTCCTGATGGCGTCCGGCCTGCCGTATGACTCCCCCGCGGGCCGCAACCTGGCCGGTGCGATCACGTCCCTGATGTGCGGCGAGGCGTACGCGATGAGCGCGCGCATCGCGGAGCGCCAGGGCGCGTTCGCGGGCTACGGCAACAACGCGGAGCCCATGCTCGGCGTCATCCGCAAGCACCGCAAGGCGGCGTACCAGCTGCCCGTGGCCGGCGTGAGCGAGGAGCTGCACACGGCGCAGAAGGAGGCGTGGGACGACGCACTGGCGCGCGGCATGGAGCACGGCTACCGCAACAGCCAGGTGACGGTGCTGGCGCCCACGGGGACCATCGGCTTCATGATGGACTGCGACACCACGGGCATCGAGCCGGACATCGCGCTGATCAAATACAAGAAGCTGGTCGGCGGCGGCATGCTGAAGATCGTCAACCAGACGGTGCCGCTGGCGCTGGAGAAGCTGGGCTACCCGCAGACGCAGGCGCAGGACATCATCGCGTACCTGGACAAGCACGACACCATCGAGGGCGCTCCGCACCTGAAGACGGAGCACCTGCCGGTGTTCGACTGCGCGTTCAAGCCGTCCAAGGGCCAGCGCAGCATCCACTGGATGGGCCACATCGAGATGATGGCCGCGGCGCAGCCGTTCCTCTCCGGCGCCATCTCCAAGACGGTGAACCTGCCCAACGACGCCACGGTGGAGGACATCGAGAAGGCGTACATCGAGGCGTGGCGCAGCGGCCTGAAGGCCGTCGCCGTGTACCGCGACGGGTGCAAGCGCACGCAGCCGCTCAACACGTCGCAGGACAAGGCCCCGGAGGCGAAGCGCGTGGTGGCCGAGCCCACCCCCGCGGTGATGCCGGAGCCCAAGGCGCTGCGCCGCCGCCTGCCGGACGAGCGGCAGTCCATCACGCACAAGTTCTCCATCGGTGGCCACGAGGGCTACCTGACGGTGGGCATGTACGAGGACGGCACGCCGGGTGAGCTCTTCGTCGTCATGGCGAAGGAGGGCTCGGTGGTGAGCGGCCTGATGGACAGCTTCGCCACCAGCGTGTCGCTGGCGCTCCAGTACGGCGTGCCGCTCCAGGTGCTGGCGGACAAGTTCTGCCACACCCGCTACGAGCCGAGCGGCTTCACGGGCAACCCGGCCATCCCGATCGCCAAGTCCATCACGGACTACATCTTCCGGTGGCTGTCGCTGAAGTTCCTGCCCACGGAGCCCTGCGCGGACGACGTGGAGGTGACGCCGGTGGAGGAGGCCCGTCCGGAGCCGGTGACGCAGGCGGCGGTGCCGGCGCAGGTGGGGACGCTGCAGCTGTCCGCGATGAACTCGCGCAGCACGTACCTGAACCAGGCGGACGCCCCGCCCTGCCACCAGTGCGGCGCCATCACCGTGCGCAGCGGCGCCTGCTACAAGTGCACGAACTGCGGCACGACCACGGGCTGCAGCTGAAGCGCGGCCGTGACGTGACGTGAAAAAGGGCTCCGGGGCTGATGGCTCCGGAGCCCTTCGCGTTTCGTGTTTCAGGGGAAGCGGTGGAGGCGGGTGCAGATCTCCACGGCGCGGTCCGCGATGCGGCCCAGCTCCTCCAGCATGGCGACCTCCAGGGGCGCGGGGCCGTGCTCGGCGACGAAGAAGGCCACGGGCTGGCCGCGCGAGTGGAGCGGGAAGACGAGCAGGTGGGACTCGGACTCGCCGCACAGCGCGGAGAAGATGGCCTCGTCCTGAGGGGCCTGCGGGGCGCTGAAGACGCTGGGGCTGGGGCCGTTCATCGCGGAGGTGAAGAGGGACGGCGCGTCCAGGTCCACCTTGAGCGCGGAGACCTCCGGACGGTCGCAGCCGGGGCCCCAGGCGCGGCCCACGCGCGCGAGGCCGAAGCTGTCGCCCAGCAGGAAGGCCCGGCGGAAGCGGCCCGCGCTGTAGGCCAGCAGCACCTTGCCCACCATGCCCTGCGAGTCCGCCGTGTCGAGCGCGGAGAGGACCTGCTCCGCCGTCACGGCGGGACCGTCCGGAGGCGTGTCGGTGGAAGCGCTGGCGGCGGCGAGCAGGGCCTGGGCGGGATCCATCTGCGCGGCGGCCTCCGGCTGCCACGGCTGCTGCATGAACTCCCACGCGGAGGCCAGGGCCACGCCGTCCTCGGAGGCCGTGGGGGCCGCGGCGGGGACGTCCAGGTCCACGACACGGTCCGCCCAGGTGGTCTCCGGAGCGTGGCCCACGGAGCCCTCCCCTTC
>NZ_RAWL01000177.1:0-16678 GCF_003668885.1 Corallococcus sp. AB049A
GAATGGGGGAGGCATCATCGCCACAGGCCATCACTCCAGACCCCAGGCAAAGCAGGGTCATCAGCCGGAGCCGCGGGGGAACGTGCATGGGGGGTCCTCTGAGTTCGAGTGCCCTCCAAGCTGGCATCCGGTGACGATTTCAACCCAGTGTCCGGGGGGGTTGGACAAAATCAGGCTGACGCACGTTCTGGATGGTCTTGAAGGCAGTCCAAGAAAAGAACCGCCATGTTTCGAATCGAGTCAGAGAAAGAGTTGCAGAAGGCCTTCCGCTCCAGGGATCGCAAGTACGTCGAGCTTCCCAGGGGCACCCAGCTCCCGCTCTTCATCCGGGACTACCTGTCGTGGGTGGATCCGTACGGGGTGCGTGTCTTCCTCGTGTTCACCGCCCCCGGGAGCAAGACCCCCACGGGCATCGCCTTCCGGAGGGATCAGCAGGGAGACCCGACCCTGGCGCCCAAGCTGTGTGACTGGTGCATGTCACCCACCGAGGCGGAGGTCGGCCTGCTCACCACGGATGTCGACTCGAAGCGCCGGGTGGGCGTGAACGTGTGCCTGGACCTGCGCTGCGGTGAACGGTTGGAGGCCCTGGCGGACCGGTCCGGCCGCAGCGCCCTGGATGAAAAGGCGCGGCTGATGGAGCGCATGGCGCGCTTCGCGAGCGAGGCGCTGGGCCTGGAGCCGGACTCGGACGCCTGAGGAGGCGGGCCCTCGTGAGGGCCCGCGCTCCTTCGCGCTACGGCAGTGTCCGCAGGTGCTGGAGCAGCGGCTCCGCCACGGTGGAGGCGTGGGGCGCGCTCAGCATGGAGTAGTGCTCCGCCGGCACGTCGTACGAGGTGACGGGCCCCGTGAGCCAGGTGCTCCAGTCCGTCTCCTCGGAGGCAGGCGCTCCCACGGTGGCCCGGAAGAGCAGGGTGGGCCCCGAGTAGCCGCCGGTGGGCACGTAGGTGCGCAGGGCCTCGTAGAACCGCGCGTGGAGGTTGAAGAGGCGCTCGGCGCCCTCCAGGTCCAGGCCCAGGTTGTTCGAGTCGCGGACCTGCTCCAGGACGTACGCAAGACGCTCGCGTCCCTCCATGTTCCGCAGCTGCTCCAGGTCCAGGGACAGGTCCTGCCAGCGCAGGCCGAGCGTCCGCCCGAACAGCGCCAGCAGCCCGAGCGGATCCGCTTCGGGGCGCGGCTGGGGCGTGGGCACGGCGGAGTCGATCATCGTCAGCAACTCCACCCCTTCACCCACGGCCTGGAGCTGACGCGCCATCTCCAGCGCGACGAGTCCGCCGAAGGACCAACCCCCCAGCAGGTACGGGCCCTGGGGCTGCACGGCGCGCACCTGGGCAAGGTAGTCGCGCGCCAGCGCTTCGATGGACGCGGGAGGAAGTGCGCCGCCCTCCAGGCCCGACGCCGCCAGCCCATGAATGGGCCGGTCGTGGCCCAGCTGGCGGACAAGCTCGGCGTAACCCAGCACGCCGCCACCGCCGCCGTGGACGAGGAAGAGGGGGCGCTTGCCTTCGGTGCCCGCTTCCAGTCGCACCAGGTTGGTGGGGCGTGGAGGAGCCTCCTGCTGGATCCGCTGCGCCAGTGCCTCGACGGTGCCGTGCTGGAAGAGGGCCGCCATGGGGACCCGGTGCCCGGTGTGCACGCGGATGGCGGCAATCAACTTCAAGGCCAGCAGGGAGTGGCCGCCCAGCTCGAAGAAGTTGTCGGTGATGCTGACGCGAGGCACGCGCAGCACCTCCGCGAAGCACCCGGCCAGCTGTTCTTCCAGGTGCGTGCGGGGCGCGACATGGCTTCCGGCCGCGGAGGCCGCGGAGTCCGGTGCGGGGAGTGCCTTGCGGTCCACCTTGCCGTTGGAGGTGAGGGGCAGGGCCTCCAGTCGCATCACGGCGGAGGGCAGCATGTACTCCGGCAGCCGCTGCTTGAGGAACGCGCGCAGCTCGGTCACGTCCACGGGTTCGGCCGCGACGTAGGCCACGATCCGCTTGTCACCGGGCACGTCCTCGCGGACCACGACGACCGCGCCCCGCACCGTGGGATGGGCGAGGAGCGCGGCCTCGATTTCAGGCAGCTCGATGCGGAAGCCACGCACCTTCACCTGGGCATCCGCGCGGCCCAGGAACTCCAGCACTCCATCGTCGCGCCAGCGTCCGAGGTCGCCCGTGCGATAGAGGCGAGCACCGGGAGTGGAGGAGAACGGATCCGGGACGAAGCGCTCCGCGGTGAGCGAGGGCTGGCCCACGTAACCGCGCGCGAGCCCGTCACCCCCGATGAACAGCTCACCCTGGATGCCCTGAGGCACGGGCTGGCCGGAGGCATCCAGCACGTACACCTGCATGTTGGCGTGCGGACGGCCCAGCGGAATGGAAGCACCCACCTGCGAGGCCTGCGTGAAGTGGTGGCTGGTGGCGAAGACCGTGCTCTCCGTGGGGCCGTAGAACGCGGAGACGGGGATGCCCACCTGCTCCAGTACCCGGCGGACGTGAGCCGCGGAGATGACGTCACCTCCGGTGAGCACCCGGCGCACGGCGCGCAGCGCGGGCAGGTGCGTGTCCACCAGCTGGGTGAAGAAGCCAATGGTGATCCACAGCGTCGTCACGCCGTGGCGCACCAGCACCTGCTCCAGTTCATGCGGATCCGTCGGCGGGTGCGCGGGGAAGACCGCCAGCTTCGCGCCGTGGAGCAGCGCGCCCCAGACCTCGAAGGTGGAGGCGTCGAAGGCCAGCGGCGCCATCATCAGCAGCGTCTCGTCGGGCCCGAAGCGGGTGTAGTCGACGCCGAAGAGGGTGCGGAGCACGGCGGCGTGAGGCGTGCCGACACCCTTGGGCCTGCCGGTGGAGCCGGAGGTGAAGTCGATGTACGCGAGGCTCTGGGGCAACGCTGCGCGCGGTGGCGCATGCGTGGGCTGTGCGTCGAGGGACACCTCCTCCAGCACGACGGGAAGCAGTCCCTCCTGAGGCAGCTTCGGCAGCAGCGCACGTGACGTGACGAGGACGCGAGGCTGGGCGTCCTCCACCATCGCGGCCAGACGCGCGCGAGGATAGGCGGGGTCCAGGGGCACGTAGGCCGCGCCCGCCTTGAGGATGGCGACGAGCGAGACGACCAGCTCCAGCGAGCGCTCCAGGGCCACGGCGACGCGCGAATCCGTGTCCACGCCCAGCGAGCGCAGATGCCACGCGAGCCGGTTGGAATGCTCATCCAGCTGCCGGTAGGTGAGGCGCGAATCGCCGAACTCCACGGCGACCTTCTCCGGGAAGCGGGCCACCACCTGCGAGAAGACCTCCGGCAGTGTGGAGTCACGCGGATACTCAACCGCCGTCGTGTTCCACTCCACCAGCACGCGCTGGCGCTCTGTCTGCGTCAGCAGCGACACGGAGTCGAGCGGCGCCTCGGGCTCGGCCACGAGGGCTTCCGCCAGCGTGCGCAGGTGCTCCGCCATGCGCGCGGCCGTGCGCGGCTCGAACAGGGCGGTGTTGTAGAGCAGCGCTCCCGAGATGCCCTCGGGGGACTCCACCAGGCTCAGCTCCAGGTCGACCTTGGCCGCGGCCTCCTCCACGTCCAGCGGACGCAGCGTCAGCGCTTCGCTCCCAGGCGCGGGCGGGGCGCTGTCGCGCGTGCTGAAGAGCACCTGGAACAGCGGCGCGCGGCTCGGATCCCGCGCGGGCCTCAGCGCCTCCACCAGCCGTTCGAAGGGCAGGTCCTGGTGGGCATAGGCCCCCAGCGCCCCTTCCTTCACCCGGCGCAGCAGCTGGCGGAACGAACCCCGGCGGCCCACCCGCGCCCGCATCGCCAGCGTGTTGACGAAGAAGCCGACCAGTCCCTCCAGCTCTCCCTGCTCACGGCCCGCGATGGGCGAGCCGATGACGAAGTCCTCCTGGCCGGAGTAGACGGCCAGCAGGATCTGCCAGAGGGCGAGCAGGGCCATGAACGGCGTGGCGACCTCCTGCTGGCAGAGTGCCTTGATTCCCCGCGCGACCGTCTGGGGCAGGCTCACGGGGACCTGCGCGCCACGGTAGGTCTGCACGGCCGGACGCGGCTTGTCCGTGGGCAGCTCCAGCGCATGCGGCACGCCGTCGAGCTGCTGCCTCCACCACCCCAGCTGCTGCTCCAACACCTCGCCCTGGAGCCAGCGCCGCTGCCACGTCGCGTAGTCCGCGTACTGGAGCGTCAGCGGAGGCAGGGGCGAAGGCTCGCCGCGCGAGAACGCCGCATGAAGCGCGGTCAGCTCCGCGACGAGGATGCGGTTGGTCCAGCCATCCGAGACGATGTGGTGCAGCGTGACGAGCAGCACGTGCCGGCGCTCGGACAGGCGCAGCAGGGTGGCCCGCATCAGCGGCGCGCGGGTGAGGTCGAACGGGATGAGCGCTTCCGCCAGGGCCCGCCGCTTTGCCTCCGCCTCCTGCTCCACCTCCGGCAGGTGGCTCAGGTCCACCTGCGCCAGGGGCAGCTCCGCGTGCGGGTGCGGCTGCTGGAAGGGCTCGCCGTCCTCGCGTGCGTGGAACGACGTGCGCAGCGCCTCATGGCGGTGGACGAGTTCCTGGAGCCCTCGCGCCAGCGCCCCGGTGTCCAGCGGACCGTCGAGCCGCAAGGCCGCGGGGACGTTGTAGTGGACGCTCCCCGGTTCCAGCCGGTCGAGGAACCACAGCCGCTGCTGCGCGAACGACAGCGGCAGCGGTCCTCCGCGCGGCACGGGCACCAGCGGCGGACGCCCCGAGCCCTGAGGCCCCCGAGCGCTGGCCTCGATGCGCGAGGCCAAGGCCTCCACGGTGGAGGCTTCGAACAGCGTGCGCAGCGGCAGCTCCGCGCCCGTCTCCGCGCGCACCCGCGACACCACCTGCGTCGCGAGCAGCGAGTGGCCCCCCAGCGCGAAGAAGTCGTCCTTCACGCCCACGCGAGGCACCCGCAGCACCTGTGCCCAGATGGCAGCGAGCTTCGCCTCCAGCTCCGTGCGAGGCGCTTCGTACGTGGCGCTGGAGGCCCGCGCCTCCGGCTCCGGCAGCGCCTTGCGGTCCACCTTGCCGTTGACGTTGAGCGGCAGCGCGTCCAGCACCACCCACACGGCGGGCACCATGGCCTCCGTCAGCCGCTGACGCAGCTGGGCCTTCAACGCGTCCGGCTCCAGCACCGCGCCGGCCTTTGGCGCCACGTACGCGACCAGCTGCTTCTCCGTGCCCTCGCCCTTCGCCACCACGACGGCTTCCTTCACCGTCTCCAGCTGGCGCAGCGCGGCCTCGATTTCACCCAGCTCGATGCGGAAGCCGCGCACCTTCACCTGGAAATCGAAGCGGCCCAGGAAGTCGAGCGTGCCGTCCTCCAACCAGCGAGCCTTGTCGCCCGTGCGGTAGAGGCGCTCTCCCGGCGTGGACGCGAAGGGATGCGGGACGAAGCGCTCCGCCGTCAGCTCAGGGCGGTTCAGGTAGCCCCAGGCCAGGCCCTTGCCGCCGACGAACACCTCACCCGCGACGCCCACCGGCACCGGCTGGAGGTGCGCATCGAGCACGTAGGTGGTGGCGTTCGGGATGGACCGGCCAATGGACACCGGGCCCTCCACGCGAGAGTTCCGATTCAGCGGCAGCGTGGTGGAGAAGGTCGTGTTCTCCGTCGGGCCATAGGCATGGATGACGGTCGCGCCTTCGGGGATGCGCGCGAGGTGGTCGCGCATGCGAGGCCAGGGCATCACCTCTCCGCCCGCGAGGACCTGTCTCACGCCCGCGAGCACATCACCCTGGTGCAGGACCATCTGCTCGAAGAGCGCGGTCGTCATGAACAGCGCCGTCACATGGTAGCGGCGCATCTGGTCGGCCAGCTCCTCCAGCGACAGGGCCTGCGGCGGCGCGAGGACGACCTTCGCGCCGTGCAGCAGCGCGCCCCAGATTTCGAGCGTCGAAGCGTCGAAGGCGATGGGGGCGAACTGGAGCCAGACCTCCTCCGGTCCGAAGCGCATGAAGTCGCTGCCCAGCACCAGGCGCGTGATGCCCCGGTGGGGCACGCAGACGCCCTTGGGCCGGCCGGTGCTGCCGGAGGTGAACATGACGTAGGCCAGCGCCTCGCCGTCCACGTGAGCCTCCGGCGCGTGCGTGGGCATCGCCGCGATGGCGTCCCACTGCGCATCCAGCCAGACGCGGGCGCCGGTAGTGGGCAGCAGGTGCGCGAAGGGCTGGTGCGTGAGCGTCACGCTGACGTCGGCATCGTCGAGCAGCGCCGTGATGCGCTCCACCGGGGCGTTGCGGTCCACGGGGACGTAGGCGGCGCCCACCTTGAGGATGGCGAGGAGGGCCGTGACCATCTCGAACGAACGCTCGAGCGCGAGCCCGACACGCGCGCCCGGGACGACGCCCAGCGCGCGCAGGTGATGGGCCAGCTGGTTCGCGCGGGAGTCCAGCCGCGCATACGTCAGTGACTCCGCCCCCTGCACCAGGGCCACCGCGTCCGGCGTGCGCCGGGCCTGCTCCGCGAAGTGCGCGTGGACGGGCACGTCCGTGGGGCTGGCGGCGGCGGTGTCATTCCAGTCCACGAGGAGGCGCTGGCGCTCGTCGCGCGAGAGCAGCGCCAGCCGGCTCACGGGCTGGCCGGGGTTCGCGACCGCGGCCTCCAGCAGCGTGCGCAGGTGGTCCATCATCCGGAGCGCGGTGGACGGATTGAACAGGTCCGCGCGGTAGCTCATGGCGCCTCGCAGCCCCTGGGGCGTCCGGACCAGCGACAGCGTGAGGTCGAACGGGGTCGTCTGCTCCGCCTGCTCCATCGGCACCAGCCGGAGCGTGGAGCCGTCACGGCCCGCTGGCACCGACTGGGGTTGCGGCGGCGCGTCCCGCAGCGCGAGCACGACCTGGAAGAGGGGCGAGTGGCTCAGGCTGCGCTGGGGGTGCAGCTCCTCCACCAGCTTCTCGAAGGGCGCGTCCTGGTGCTCATAGGCCGCGAGCGTGGTGGCGCGCACCTGGCCCAGCAGCTCACGGAAGGAGGCCTTCGGATCGACGCGCGCGCGCAGCACCAGCGTGTTCACGAAGAAGCCGATGAGCCCTTCCGTGTCCCCGTGCGTGCGCCCGGCGATGGGTGAACCGACGGTGATGTCCTCCTGGCCCGCGTAGCGCGAGAGCAGCGCCTGCCAGGCCGCCATCAGGCCCATGAAGAGCGTGGCGCCCTCGCGCTGGCACAAGGCCTGGAGGGCCTGCGACAGCGACTCCGGCAACTGCACGGGCACCTGCGCGCCCACGGGGGACAGGACGCGGGGACGCGGCCTGTCCGTGGGCAGCTCCAGGAGCGGCGGTGCCCCGGCGAGCTGACGGCGCCAGTAGGCCAGGTGGTGCTCCATCACCTCGTCCTTCAGCCACGCGCGCTGCCACGACGCGAAGTCCACGTACTGCACGGGGAGCGGCGGCAGCGACGCTGGCCGGCCCATGACATGGGCGCCATAGAGCGCGGTCAGCTCCCGCACGAGCACGCCCATGGACCACCCGTCGGAGACGATGTGGTGCATGTTCAGCCACAGCACGTGCGTGCTGGCGTCCAGGCGCAGCAGCGCGGTGCGCAGCAGGGGTCCGCGCTCCAGGTCGAACGGGCGCAGGGCCTCCTCCCGCAGCCGCTGCGTGACGGCTTCCTCGGAGACGGCGCCCACGTCCACCGTCTCCAGTGTGAAAGGCACCGTGGGGAGGATGACCTGGACGGGCTGGCCCTCCTGCGCGACGAAGACCGTGCGCAGGGCTTCATGCCGGGCGATGAGCGAGGCGAAGGACTGCTCCAGCGCGCGCACGTCCAGCGCGCCTTCCACGCGCAGGGCCATGAAGAGGTTGTAGGCGGCGCTGCCCGGTTCAAGCTGATCCACGAGCCACAGCCGCTGCTGCGCGAAGGACAGGGGCAGCGGGCCCGTGCGGGAGACCGGAACGAGGGGCGGCGGAGGCGGCAGCGCGACCACGCCCCGTCCCCGCAGGGTGCGAAGGACCTCGCGTGCCCGCCGGTGTGCTTCCGCCCAGGTCAGCGTGTGGCCCTCGTGTTCGAAGGCGGCGGTGTCGGGGTGGAGCCGGGCCTGTGCCTCCAGGAGCCCGTGCAGGGACGCGTCCTCGGCCGTGGCGGCGCCGGGCTCGCTCCAGGTGTGCACCAGCAGCGCGCGCTCCTCGAGCGTGAGCATGGGCAATGCAGAGAGCCGGCGCTCCGGTGCGTTCATCGCTCCGGCCAGCAGCGCGCGCAGGTGGCCCACCATGCGGCTGGCGGTCGAGGCGTCGAAGAGGTCGGTGTTGTATTCGAGCAGGCCCTTCAGCCCGCCGGCGGTGTCGTTCAGGGCCAGGGTGAGGTCGAACTTCGCGGTGCCGCCCCGGGGCTCCAGCGGCTGGAGCCGCAGGCCGGTGCTCAGCGTCTCCGGCATGGGCGCGTTCTGGTACGCGAGCATCACCTGGAAGAGCGGCGCGCGGCGCGGGTCACGCTCCGGACGCACCGCCTCCACCAGCTTGTCGAAGGGCACGTCCTGGTGCGCGTACGCGCCCAGCGCCACGTCGCGTACGCGAGCGAGCAGTTCGCGGAAGCTCGGGTCGCCGTCCAGCTTCGTGCGCAGCACCAGCGTGTTGACGAAGAAGCCGATGAGCCCCTCCAGCTCCGCGTGGTGGCGGCCCGCGATGGGCGAGCCAACGACGATGTCCTCCTGACCGCTGTAGCGCGACAGCAGCACCTGGAGCGCGGCCAGCACGACCATGGAGGGCGTGACGCCTTCGGCGCGGCAGACCGCGTGCATCGCGTCCGACAGCTCGCGAGGGAACTGGAAGGGCACCACCGCGCCACGGAAGGTCTGCGCCGCGGGGCGGGGCCGGTCCGTGGGCAGCTCCAGGGCCTTGGGTGCGCCGTCGAGTTGCTGACGCCACCAGCCGAGCTGCGCCTCCAGTGCCCCGTCGCGCAGCCAGCCGCGCTGCCAGACGGAGTAATCCGCGTACTGCACGGGCAGCGGCTTCAGCGCCGGAGCGCGGCCTTCCGCGTGCGCGGCGTACAGCGTGGTCAGCTCCTGGAGGAGCACGCCCATGGACCAGGCGTCGGAGATGACGTGGTGCATGGTCAGCAGCAGCAGGTGGTGCTGCTCGCTCATGCGCACGAGGAGCACGCGCCAGAGCGGACCGGTCTCCAGGTTGAAAACCTGCCGTGCCTCGTCGTCGAGGATGGCATTGAGCGCGCGTTCGGCATCGGGCAGGGCGCTCAGGTCCATCCAGCCCGCGGGCAGCGAAGGCTGGGCCACGATGACCTGAACGGGGCCGGACGCCTCTTCACGGAAGGTGGTGCGCAGGGATTCGTGGCGCTGGACCAGGTCGCGCAGGCCGCGTGTGAGCGCGGGCACGTCGAGGGCGCCTTCGAGCCGCATGCCGAAGGGGAGGTTGTACGCGGTGCTGGAGGGCTCCAGCTTCGCGAAGAACCACAGCCGCTGCTGGGCGAAGGACAGGGGCAGGCCCCCGTCGCGCGGCACCGGCATGAGCACGGGAGTCGCGACCGCCTGCACCGGGCCCTGGGACTCCAGGCGGTGGGCGATGGCTTCCACGGTGGGGGCGGCGAAGAAGGCCGCGATGGACAGCTCCGCCTGGAACGCGCGCCGGATGCGCGAGAGGATCTGCGTGGCGCTAAGCGAGTTGCCGCCCAGGTCGAAGAAGTTGTCCTCGGCACCGACCGAACCCGTTTGCAGGACCTCTTCCCAGAGCGTGGCGATCCGCCGCTCGGTGTCGGTGCGAGGCGGACGCGTCCGGGGACCGGTCTGGAAGGTGGAGGGCGCGGGGAGGGCCTTGCGGTCCACCTTGCCATTGGAGGTGAGGGGCAGGGCGTCCAGGCGGCCCAAGGCGGCGGGCAGCATGTAGTCCGGCAGCCGCTGCTTGAGGAACGCGCGCAGTCCGGCGACGTCCAGGGACTGGGGGGCGACGACGTACGCGACCAGGCGCTTGTCGCCGGGCACGTCCTCGCGGACGACGACGATGGCCTCGCGCACCTCGGGATGGGAGCGCAGCGAGGCTCCGATTTCGGGCAGCTCGATGCGGAAGCCACGCACCTTCACCTGCGCATCGGCGCGGCCCAGGAACTCCAGCACACCGTCGTCACGCCAGCGGCCAAGGTCGCCGGTGCCGTAGAGGCGAGCACCGGGAGTGGAGGAGAACGGATCCGGGACGAAGCGCTCCGCGGTGAGCGAGGGCTGGCCCACGTAGCCGCGAGCAAGGCCCTGACCGCCGATGTAGACCTCACCCTGGATGCCCGGAGGAACGGGCTGGCCGGAGGCATCCAGCACGTACACCTGCGTGTTGCCCAGGGGGCGGCCCAGCGGGATGGAAGCACCCACCTGCGAGGCCTGCGTGAAGCGGTGGCTGGTGGCGAAGACCGTGGTCTCCGTGGGGCCGTACATCGCGGTGACCGGGACGCCCAGTTGCTCCAGCACCCGGCGCACGTGGGACGCGGAGATGACGTCACCGCCGGTAAGCACCTGGCGCAGCGAGCGCAGCGCGGGCAGATGTGCATCCACCACCTGCGTGAAGAGGCCCACGGTGAGCCACAGCGTCGTCACGCCATGGCGAACCAGCACCCGCTCCAGTTCGTGCGGATCCGTCGGAGGATGCGCGGGGAAGACGGCCAGCTTCGCGCCGTGGAGCAGTGCGCCCCAGACCTCGAAGGTGGAGGCGTCGAAGGCCAGCGGGGCCATCATCAACAGCGTCTCGTTGGGCCCGAAGCGAGCGTAGTCAACGCCGAAGAGCGTGCGGAGCACTGCGGCGTGAGGCGTGCCGACGCCCTTGGGCCTGCCGGTGGAGCCGGAGGTGAAGTCGATGTACGCGAGGCTCTGGGGCAGGGCAGCGCGCGGTGGCGCACGCGTAGGCAGTGCGTCGAAGGACACCTCCTCCAGCACGACCGGCAGCATCTCCTCCTGAGGCAGGTTCGGCAGAAGCGCGCGGGAGGTGAGCAGGACGTGAGGCCGAGCGTCCTCCACCATCGCGGCCAGACGCGCGCGAGGATAGGCCGGGTCCAGCGGCACGTAGGCCGCGCCCGCCTTGAGGATGGCGACGAGCGAGACGACCAGCTCCAGCGAGCGCTCCAGGGCCACGGCGACGCGCGAATCCGTGTCCACGCCCAGCGAGCGCAGATGCCACGCAAGCCGGTTGGCGCGCTCATCCAGCTGCCGGTAGGTGAGCCGCGAGTCACCAAACTCAACGGCGACCTTCTCGGGGAATCGGGCCACCACCTGCGCGAACATGTCCGGCAGCGTGGATTCACGCGGGTACTCAACCGCCGTCGCGTTCCACTCCACCAGCACCCGCTGGCGCAGCTCAGCCGTGAAGGCCGTCGCGGTGTCGCGTGTCTGCGCCGCACGGGCCGCCCATTCACGCGCCACGTCCTCTAGCGGAACGGTAGGCACAGGCCGCACGCGAACCTCGTGCGCTTTCCGTGGTGCCGGAGCCGGCTGTCCCTTCCCCGCGAGCGCTTCGTCGATGAGCCGGGCCACGGCGTCCAGCGTGGGCGTTTCGAACAGGCGCCGGAGCGGAAGCTCCACGGAGAACGTCTGACGGATCCGGCTGAGCGCCTGCGTGGCCAGCAGCGAGTGTCCGCCCAAGTCGAAGAAATGATCCGTCGCCCCGACACGGCTCACACCCAGCAACTCCTGCCACAGCCCCGCCAGGCGCTGCTCGGTGTCCGTGCGCGGCGCGACGTACTCCCGAGGATCACCCCCCGCCAGGTCTGGAGCAGGCAACGCCTTGCGGTCCACCTTGCCGTTGGTCGTGAGCGGGAGCGCGGCCAGCACCACCACCGCTGACGGCACCATGTACTCGGGCAGGGCCTCCTTGAGGGCGGCCCTCAGTCCAGGGCCATTGGCCTCGACGCCGTCGCGAAGCACGACGTAGCCCACCAGCCGCTTGCCACCGGGCCCATCCTCCCGCGCCACCACCACCGCGTCGCGCACCGGAGGCAGCTTCGCCAGCGCGGCCTCCACCTCACCTGGTTCGATGCGGAAGCCACGCACCTTCACCTGCGCGTCCGCACGGCCCACGAACTCCAGCGTGCCGTCCTCGCGCCAGCGCACCACGTCGCCCGTGCGGTACAGCCGGGCCCCCGCCTCGCCAGAGAATGCATCCGGCACGAAGCGCTCGGCCGTCAGCGAGGGCCGGCCCGCGTAGCCACGCGCCACGCCCACGCCACCCAGGTGCAGCTCACCCTTCACGCCCACGGGCACGAGCCCACCCCGGGCATCCAGCACGTACGCGCGCACGTTGGCCAGCGGCCGGCCAATCGAAGGCACACGGCCATCCGCCGAGCACTCCGTGAGCGTGGCCATGACCGTCGCTTCCGTGGGGCCGTACGTGTTGAGGAACGTGCGGCCCGGCGCCCACCGCGCCACCACCTCCGGGGGCAGCGCCTCACCGCCCGAGATGACGGTCCGCAGCGCGGGCAGGTCCTCCGGAGCCGTGGCCGCGAGCGTCGCGGGCGTGAGGCTGATGACCGTCAGCGCCTCGTCGCGCAGCAGCTTGCGCAACGGCTCACCGGGCATCAGGTCCTCCAGCGGCGCCAGCACCAGCGTGGCCCCGCTGCACAGCGTGGTGAAGATCTCCTCCACCGACAGGTCGAACGAAAGGCTGGCGAACTGGAGCACGCGGCTGCCCGGCCCGATGCCGTACGCCGTGGCCTCGTGCACGACCAGGTTGCACACGCCCCGGTGCTCGATGGCGGTCCCCTTGGGCAGGCCCGTGCTGCCGGACGTGTAGAGCACGTACGCCAGGTTCCGCGCCCCCACGCCGGAGCCCGGCGCCGCCTCGCTCTCACCCGCGAGCGCGTCCCGCTCCACATCCAGGCACAGCGCACGCGCGCGGTGCCCCTCCGGGAAGCGCTCCAGCAGCGGAGCCTGCGTCACCAGCACGGACGCGCCGCTGTCCTCCAACATGAACGCCAACCGCTCCCGAGGCAGCAGCGGATCCACGGGCACCCACGCGCCGCCCGCCTTGAGGATGCCCAGCAACCCCACCGCGACGTCCAGCGAGCGCTCCACGCTCAAGGCCACCCGCGCCTCCGGCCCCACACCCCGCCAGCGCAGCGCATGCGCGAGCTGGTTGGCGCGCGCATCCAGCTGCGCGTACGTGAGCGCCTGCCCCTGGAACCGGACCGCCACGGCCTCGGGGGTCCGCCGCGCCTGCGCCTCGAAGAGCGAGTGCAGGCAGCACTCCTCCGGGAAAGGCGCCGCGCTCCCGGCCCACTCCCGCTGGATCCGAGCCACCTCGGCCGGATCCATCAACGGCAGCTCGGACACTCGCCGGCCCGGCGCGGAGACCGCGCCCTCCAGCAGCGTGCGCAGGTGCGCGAGCAGCCGGTGGATGGAGCCCGGGTCGAAGAGGTCCGTGTTGTACTCCGCAGTGAGGCGCATGCCCTCCGGCACCTCCATGGCGATGAGCGACAGGTCCGTCTTGCTGGTGCGGTTGTCCACCGGCTGCGCGTCCAGCACGAGCCCCGGCAACCGCAGCGGCGGCAGGGGCGCGTTCTGCAGCGTCAGCGCGACCTGGAAGAGGGGATTGACGCTCAGCTGGCGCTCCGGCTTCAGCGCGTCCACCAGCTTCTCGAAGGGCACGTCCTGGTGCGCGTAGGACTCCAGCGTCGTCTCGCGCACGCGGCCCAACAGCTCCCGGAAGGACGGCTGTCCGGACAGGTCCGTGCGGAACGCCAGGTAGTTGGTGAACAGGCCGATGAGCCCTTCCAGCTCCGCGCGGCCACGGCCCGCCACGGAGGTGCCCACCACCACGTCCTCTTGGCCGCTGTAGCGCGACAGCAGCACCTGGAAGCCCGCGAGCAGCACGCCAAAGAGCGTGTTGCCCTCCGCCAGCGCGAGCGCCTTGATGGACTCCACGAGCGCGGGGGGCAGCACCGCGTTGATGCGAGCCCCACGCCCGGAGAGCACCGCGGGGCGCGGCCGGTCCGTGGGCAGCTCCAGCACCGCGTCCGGATCCAACCGCTGACGCCAGAAGCCCAGGTGCTGCTCCAGCACCTCGCCGCGCAGGTACTCGCGCTGCCACGCGGCATAGTCCGCGTACTGCATGGGCAGCGCGGCCAGCGGTGACGGCTTGCCCTCCGCGAGCGCCGGATACAGCGCGCTCAGCTCCCGCACCAGCACGCCCATGGACCAGCCGTCCGTGATGATGTGGTGCAGCTTGAGCAGCAGCACGTGCTCCAGCGCATCCAGCCGGTACAGCACGGTGCGCAGCAGCGGGCCCTTCTCCAGGTCGAACGGCTGGCGGGCCTCGCCGGTGATCAGCCGCAGGGCCTCCGCCTCACGCTGCGCGGCGGGCAGCGACTGGAGGTCCACCACGGGCAGCGCCAGCTCCAGCGCCGGCGCGATGTGCTGCAGCGGCCGTCCGTCCTGCTCGATGAAGGTGGTGCGCAGCGGCGCGTGACGCCGCACCAGGGTCTGGAGGCTCGCGTGCAGCACGGCCACGTCGAGCGCGCCGGAGAACCGCACGCGGACCGGGATGTTGAACGCGGCGCTGCCCGGGCTCAGCCGGTCCTGGAACCACATCCGTTCCTGGCTGAAGGACACGGGCGCCTGCGTGGGGCGGACCTTCGTGCGCAGCAGCTCCGCCAGA
Source organism: Corallococcus sp. AB049A (assembly GCF_003668885.1). Lineage (NCBI taxonomy): Bacteria > Pseudomonadati > Myxococcota > Myxococcia > Myxococcales > Myxococcaceae > Corallococcus > Corallococcus sp. AB049A. The sequence continues at coordinate 14,550 of NZ_RAWL01000177.1, forward strand.
CGCGCGCGCTTCTGCTCCGGCGTCATTCCACCGCCGTTACCTTCCGCTTCAAATGTACTCATGTTTCGAGAATAACCGGTCAGCGAGGGGTACTGGGTGAAAGCGACCCTCGGCGATATTCCCGGTTGTTTTCGACGGAGACGGGGCCTCGACGCGGGGCATTTTGCCCCGGCACTCCAGTCATCCCGCAAAAGAACAAAGTCAGCGATTGGGGACGGCCCGGAGGCCGGGCCGTCCCAACGACCGCGTTACTTCTTGTTGGGAGGCGGCGCGCCCGGACCGGGCACCGGCTCGGTGCCAGGAGGCGGCGGCTCGCCGTGGGGCACCACCGTCTCCTTCGGGCCGGTTTCGATCTCCGACTTCACCAGCTTGAAGTCCACGCGCCGGTTCTTCGCGCGGCCCAGGGCCGTGTCGTTGGTGGCGATGGGCCGGTCGAACCCGAAGCCCTGGGACGTGAGGCGCTTGCGGTCGATGCCCTTCTTCACCAGGTAGTCGAGCACCGACTTCGCGCGCCGGTTGGACAGGTCCATGTTGAGCGCGCGCGTGCCCTTGTTGTCCGTGTGCCCTTCAATCTGCACCGGCCCCAGCGTCGGGTTCTTGTTGAGCACCGTCGCCACCTCGTCCAGCAGCGGGTACGACTGCTTCTGGATGACCGCGGAGCCGGTCTCGAAGAGGATGTTGCCCTTGATGCGGATGCGGTCGGACTCCACCACCACGTAGGGCGGAGCGTCGTACGGGCAGCCGTTGTTCTCCGGCGGGCCGGCCACGTCGGGGCAGTCGTCCTCGCCGTCCGGAATCTCGTCGAAGTCCGTGTCCGGGCAGCCGTCGAAGTCCTTCAGGCCGGGCACCAGCGGGCACTTGTCCAGGGGGTCGACGACGCCGTCGCCGTCGGTGTCCTTGTCCGGCTCCACCGGGCAGCCCTTGTTCTCCTTCGGGCCGGGCTTGTTGGGGCACATGTCGTCGCCGTCCGCCACGCCGTCGCCGTCGTTGTCCGGATCCGGGCAGCCGTCCTCGTCGCCGAAGTCGTCCTTGTCCTCGGGCTGCGTGGGGCAGCGGTCGCGCACGTCGGGCACGCCGTCGCCGTCGGAGTCCGGGCCCTCGTCCTTGAAGGTCTTGTCGTAGCGCACGGCGAACATGACGCGCAGGGCCTCGCGGCCGTAGCCGGTGGTGACGTTGAGGCCGCGGCCCACGTCCAGCTCCACGCCCCAGTCGCCCCACACCTTCGCGCGAGCGCCCACCAGCAGCTCCCACGGCGACTTGAGCGAATCCGCCTGGTCGAAGTTGAAGGGGCGCGCCAGCGGCGTGCGCAGGTGCATTTCAGCGGTGGCCTTCACCTCGCGCAGCCGGCGGATGTCCGGCAGGTCCACGATGCCGCCCGCGCCCAGCGTCAGCTCGTCGTCCACGCGCAGGTTGAGGTACTGCGCCGCGGGGCGGATGAGCACGCCCGCGTTGCCCAGCACGCGCACGGGGCCCAGCTTCTTCTCCAGCGCCAGGCGCGGCGCCACCACCACGCCGCGCTCACCCGTGAAGCTCCGCGCGCTGCCGGTGGGCAGCCGCACCTCCGCCACCAGCGCGAGCCCCAGCGGGAAGCGGTCCGGGTTGAGCAGGCTCACGCGCGGCAGCACGCGGATGTCGCCCAGCGTGGTGCTGCTGACGCCCGCGGCGCCGGGGAAGCCCGGCTGGTTCAGCGCTTCGCCCAACAGCGCGAAGTTGTCGCCCTGCACCAGGGTGACGGGCAGGTCCACGCCCAGCTCCAACCGCTCCAGCAGCTGGTAGGAGAACAGCAGGTGCGCATCCAGCCGGTACGGCAGCAGGTTGCCCAGCTTCTCGTCACCCAGCTTGAGGGAGAGGATGCGCCAGTTGAAGTCCAGGAGCAGCGCGCCCCGGTAGCTGCCCACCGGTTCCACGGTGGCGCCTTCCAGGCCGATGCCGCTGGACTGCGCGGCCGTCGGTTTCACCGGGACGGCGTCGAAGCCTCGGGAGAAGGGGTCGGGTTGGGCGTGGGCCGCTGCCGTGGTGAGCAGCAGGCCCAGGACCGCGAGTCGCAGGGCCGCGCCGCACGCGGACCGGCTCCTCGAAGGTTGGGAGTCGGGGCATTGCATCCTGAGGCTCTTAGCACCCACCTCCCC
>NZ_RAWL01000178.1:0-16655 GCF_003668885.1 Corallococcus sp. AB049A
GGGAGGGACCGGGCCATTCGGGTCAAACCCGCCGGTGCCTCGTTGGAAAGGTTGCTCAGCGAACGGAGGACCGAGCCCCTGGGAACGAGGGATTCCGCCAGGATCCCTGGTCTCTAGAATCCCTACCCATGAAGTTCCTTGGTGAGCTGGATCCGGCCTCTCTCTCGCGAACCCAGCGGTGCAACCGCCGCCTCTCCGACCCGAGCCGCCTGCAAGCGATTCGGGACACCGGGCTGATGGACACGCCCCAGGAGGAGGCCTTTGACCGGCTCGCCCGCCTGGCGGCGCAGCTGCTCAACGTTCCGCTGACCATCATGTCGCTGGTGGACGCGAACCGGCAGTTCTTCAAGGCGGACTTCGGCCTGCCCTCGCCCTTCCGGGAGACCCGGACGCTGCCCATCGACGCGTCGCTGTGCCGCTACACGCTCGAGGGTGAGTCCATCATCTCCTCGAACGCGCCCGCGGATCCGTTCCTGAAGCTCCATCCCTCCACGGGGCCGTGGGGCATCGTCGCGCTCATCGTGCTGCCGCTCATCAACCCGGACGGGCACGTGCTGGGCACCTTCTGCTGCATCCAGCCCTCGGTGCGCGAGTGGTCCCAGCAGGACCTCACGGTGATGAAGGAGCTGACGGCCTCCATCATGACGGAGGTCAACCTGCGCAATCAGATCCGCAAGCTGAAGGCCGAGCAGAACATGCGGGACACGTTCGTCGCGGCGCTCACCCATGACCTGCGCACGCCGCTGACGGCGTCGAAGCTGAGCGTGCAGCTGCTGGGCAGGCGCCACGCGGACGTGCCGGGCGTGCAGGCCTCCGTGTCCCGCGTGACGGCGAGCCTGGACCGCGCGGAGCAGATGATCCAGAACCTGCTGGACGCCAGCCGCATCCAGGCCGGCAAGCCGATGGCGCTGGAGATGAGCGATTGTGACCTCCACGCCGTCACGGCCCAGACGCTGGACGAACTGTCGGCGGTCTACCCGGAGCGCTTCGTGCTGACGGCGGAGGGCGACTTCAAGCTGCGGGCGGATGTGCTCGGGCTGCGCCGCATCGTGGAGAACCTGGCGTCCAACGCGGCGAAGTACGGCGCGCCGGGCACTCCGATTGAGGTCCGCCTCGACCGGGGCGAAACCCAGGTGATGCTCCAGGTGCGCAACCAGGGCACGCCCATCGCAGCGGAAGAGCTGCAGTCCATCTTCGAGCCGTTCCACCGCACGCGGTCCGCGACGGAGAGCGCGTCGAAGGGGTGGGGACTGGGGCTGGCTTTGGTGAGGGGCCTGGCCGAATCGCACGGAGGCAAGGCCACCGTGACGAGCTGCGCCGAGAAGGGGACCTGCTTCACCATCACCCTGCCGCTGGACGCGAGCGCGGGGCGGCGGCTATCAGCCTGAGGTCATGCCCATTCCCTCGCATTACGCCTCCCTCTCGGCGCTGGAGCTGGCGGCCATCACGCTCCTGGAGCTGAAGGGCGCTTGGACCCTGGCCGCGCTCGCTGCGCTGCACGAACGCGACCGGCAGGAGGTGTTCGACGCTGGCGTGCAGTTGCTGCGGTCTGCGTCCGCACGGGAGCGCGAACGCGGCGTGGGGCTGCTCTTCTACACAGGGTGGCCCAACAGGGTGAAGTTCGAGGAGCGCAGGGCGCGGGGCACGGAGATCCTGCTGTCCGCGCTGGGCACGGAGCAGGACGTCTCCGTCCTCCAGCAGATGGGCCGCACGCTGGGGCACTTCGAGGACATCCGGTCGGTGCGCGCGCTGCTGACCTTGAAGGACCACCCGGATGCACGGGTCCGGCAGGGCGTTGTCTGGGGCCTGAGACCGCACGCCCGCCACGTTTCCGTGGCCCTGCGGACCCTGCTCGAGCTCTCCCGGGACGGGGACACGTCTGTTCGCAAGGAGGTGCTTTCTGGACTGTCCCTCGTGGGCGAGGACGCGCTGGACACCCCGGAGCTGCGGGATGCCTTCTTTGACCGGCTCCCGGAGGAGGATGCCGGCATCCGGGCCAAAGCGCTGTTGGGGCTGGCCAGGAGGAAGGACCCGCGAGCGAGGGAGCCGCTCCGGCGTGAGCTGGAGCGACGTCCCGTCGCCATCGAAGCCATCGAGGCCGTGAGATACCTGGAGGACGCCTCGTTCCTGCCGCTGCTCCTCGCCGTCCGGGAGGCAGCCTGCCCGATGGACGAGGCCTTCGAGGACGCCATCGGCTTCGCCATCGAGAGCCTGGGAGGGCGCGCGACATGAAGGACCGCTCCGTTCCGGAATTGATTGCCCTCGCGTTGCAGGGGGACGAGGACGACGAGACGGCCTGGGAAGCGATCCGCGAGCTGCACGACCGGGGCGGCGACGAGGTCTTCGAGGCCGCAGTGAAACTGCTGCACTCCGCCTCTTCACGGGAGCGCGGACGCGGCGCGGACATCCTGGCCCAACTGCGAAGTCCCGAGCTCGTCACCCGGTGCGCGGATGAAATCCTGTCCGCGCTGGTGACGGAGCAGGAGGTCCCCGTGCTGGAATCCATGGCCGTGGGCCTGGGGCACCTCCGGGATGCCCGGGCCGTTCCCGTCCTCCAGCCCCTGAAGGACCACCCGGACTCGGACGTCCGGATGGGCGTGGTCCTGGGGATGATGCCCCACCGGGATCCGGTCGCCATCCAGACCTTGATTCAACTCTCGCGCGACAGCGACGAGGACGTCCGGAACTGGGCGACCTTCAGCCTGGGCACCCAGGCGGAAGAGGTGGACACGCCCGAGCTCCGGGACGCGCTGTTCGACCGGCTCACGGAGCCCGACATCGAGCTTCGCGGAGAAGCCCTGGTCGGACTGGCGCTGCGCAAGGACCCGCGCGTCCTGGAGCCGCTGCGCCGCGAACTGGAGAGCAGCTATGTCATCGTCCTGGCGGTCGAAGCCGCACAGGCGCTGGAGGACGTCTCCCTCCTGCCGCTGCTCCGTCAACTCTGGGAGAGTCCCGGTAAGGCAGACAGCTACTTCCGCAACGTCCTCGCCGGCGCCATCGCCCACCTGGAAGGGCTGGTGCGCTGAAAGCCCCCTGTCCGCTCCAGCGGTCGCCGGACGACAGGAAGCGTGCGCGCACCGCACGTCTGCCTTGCAGCACGGCGGTGGGTGCACTAGCCATCGGGGGACGAGGGCCGACGGCGCCGACCGCTCGGGTCCTCCGAGGATGACTTTATGGCCCAGCGCCGCCCGACCCGACCTTCCGCCCCCTCCGCTACGTCCAAGTCCCGCAGTGCCGCTGGCAAGGCCGCCACGAAGCCCGGGGGCCGTCCCGCCGGGGGCAAGGCCTCCGCCCCGGCGAAGAAGGCAGGGGTCGCGAAGCTGAAGCAGACCGCCAAGGCGGTGAAGACCGCGGCGAAGAAGGCTCCGGCCGGGAAGGCAAAGCCTGTCGCAAAGGCATCCAGCCCGAAGGCCGCTCCGGCGCCGAAGGCTTCCGGGGCGAAGCCAGGTGCCCAGGCGTCGAAGGGCCCTGCCGCGAAGACCGCCCAGGCCTCGAAGGCGCCTGCGGCGAAGTCCGCCGCGAAGGCCCCCGTCGCGAAGCCGGGCGCACAGTCGTCGAAGACGCCCGCCACGAAGAAGCCCGCGGATCAGTCGCCAAAGGCGCCTGTCACGAAGCCCACCGCGCAGGCTTCAAAGGCAGCCGCCACGAAGAAGGCCCCCGCCGAGACGGGCGCCAAGGCTTCTGCCTCGAAGGCCACCGGGCGCGCTGATCAGAAGCCCTCTTCGGCCGACAAGAGCCCGAAGGCTTCCGCGGCGAAGACTGCCGGAGGAGGCGCCTCCCAAGAACCTGTCTCGGCCGTGAAGGGCTCGAAGGCTTCCGCATCGAAAGCCGCTGAACAGCCTGCATCGACTGAAGAGCCGTCCAAGGCCGATACATCGACGCCCGCCGAAGGGGCCGTGGCCGACGAGAGCCCCAAGGCTTCCACGGAGCCGTCGTCCTCGGCCACCGAGCCGACCGCTGCTGCCACCGAGACCGCCGAAGTGAAGACGGACGACGGCGAGGCCCCGTCGAAGCGCGCGAAGAAGACGCCCAAGGGCGCCTCCGCGAAGAAGGCCGCGGCCGAAGAGGCTCCCGCCTCCACGTCGCAGGAGACCTCCACGGAATCCGCCACGACCGCTCCCGCGAGCACCGTGGAAGAAGCAGCTCCCGCGACGGAGACGGCCGAAGCTCCCTCACGCCGCGCCTCGAAGAAGAAGGCCGCCGAAGCTCCTGAAGAAGCCGCCTCCAGCGAGGAGCCCGCCTCCAAGTCGAAGCGCGGCTCCAGGGACGCGGCCCCCGAGGAGGCCGCTGCTCCTGCCGCCTCCAGCGAGGAGCCCGCCTCCAAGTCGAAGCGCGGCGCCAAGGGCGCGGCAGAGCCCTCCGAGGCTCCGGCGAAGCCCGCGCGCACCGCCGACCCGCAGTTCCTCATCCTGACCGGCGGCTCACCCTTCCTGCGCGCCATCGGCTCCGTGCGCCGCCCGGACGGCGAAACCCTCCCGGGCTTCGCCAACCTGGCCGTGACCAAGATGTCCGCGGCCTCGCTGCCCACCGAACCCGGCACGTACGAGTTCCGCTTCCAGGCCAGCAACGGCACCGGCGACTTCAAGCTCGCCCAGCGCAGCGAGAACGGCGCCCCCCGCAACGTGCGCGACTTCGAGATGGCCTCCTCGGGCGGCTTCCAGCTCTACCGCTTCACCATCTCCTGAACGCCCCTCACGGCGGCAGGAACCGCGACAGCAGCGCGAGCCCCTGCGCCTCCAGGGGCACGCGCCCCCGCAGCGCCGCGAACAACGACCAGCCGTGGTCCGACAGCAGGACCACGGCCGCGTCCGCCGCGACGCTGAGCCCCATGAAGCCCACGTAGCCCCCCATCACCGACGAGCGCCACACCACGTCCTTCCCGCGCACCTGGGACACGTTCCATCCCAGGCCCCGCTGGAAGGGCCCCGCCTTCACCCGGGGCGCCTGCATCCGGTACAGCGCCTTCGTGAACGACGGCTCGCCGCGCCCCAGGCCCGTCTCCAGGAAGCGCATCACGTCCCCCACCGTGGAGTGCAGCGCGCCGCCGCCCGGGAGCGCCGGGAAGGTCCAGGGCGGCACGGGCTTGCCTCGCGCGGTGTGACCCTGCAACAGGCGCGGGGCCAGCTCCTCCGTGACGCGCGCCGTGGTGTCCACCAGCCCCATGGGCTTGCACAGCACGTCCCGCATCAGGTGCCCGTAGTTCAACGTCATGCGCCGGGACAGCGCGTGGCCCAGCACGCCCATGCCCAGGAAGGACTCGGAGGACGGGTGCGGCGGCGGCCGACGGGGGTGGTAGTTGCGCAGGAACTCGCCGAACAGGCTCGCGGAGTACCCGCCGAACGGGTCGTCCGGATTGCGCGGCGCCGCGTCCAGGTTGGGCGGCAGGTGCGGCAGCCCGGAGGTGTGCGTCGCCAGCTGCTCCAGCGTGATGCTCCGGGCAATCTCGTCGTTCAACAGCGACGCGGGGATGAGGTTGCCCAGGGGCTCGTCGAGCCGCACGTCCCCGCGCTCCGCCATCACCGACAGCAGCGCCGCCGTGAAGACCTCCGTGAGCGACCCCAGCCCGAACAGGGCATCCGTCGCCGGGGGCGGCCCCTTGCCCCGGAGTCCTTCGACGTGCAGCGCGCCCCGCCAGGTCATGGCCGCGCAGACATGGGCCGTCGGATAGCCGCGCAGGTAGGGCCGCAGCTCCGCGCGGAGGAGGTCGGAAGGGTTCGACATGGGGTGGCGCTTTACGGGCCCGCCACCCGGTGAGGCAAGCCCTCCCGACGCGCTTCTGTCAGGCGCCACCGTGCAGGGCCGTCCGCCTCCTGGAAGCCCCTTTCGTCCAGACATGCCGCCCGCGTTCGCGCACGCCGGGGCCGTGTCAGGTCCCACGTGTGCTCGCGTCCAGGTGGGCCCGCCGTTCCCCTTCCCCTGACGAAAGGCCACCTGGATGCCTCCTGTCCCTGCCGTGAAGGCGATTCTGTTCGGGCGCAACCCCCACCAGCCGGATCCGTTCGACGTGGAGGCCGACGCGGCCGAAGCGCTGGGCGTGGACACGTACCAGGCGGACCTCTCCGCCCTCCTGTCGGGCGACGCGGCGAGGGCGCTCACGGGCGTGCCCGACCGAGGCCACCTCCGGCTGCTGTACCGGGGATGGATGCTCACGGAGGAGGAGTACACGGAGCTCGACGAGGCCGTGCGGGCGCTGGGGCACCGCCTGGTGACGACGCCGGAGCAGTACGCCGCCGCGCACTACCTGCCCCACTGGTACCCGAAGCTCGCGGGCTACACGGCGCGCTCGGTGTGGACGGACGGGCCGGACGCGGCGGAGGCGTGGCGCGCGGCCCGGAAGCTGGGCCCGCCGCCGTACATCCTCAAGGACCACGTGAAGTCCGCGAAGGAGCGCTGGGCGGAGGCGTGCTTCGTCCCGGCGGACGCCACGCGCGAGGACTTCGAGCGCATCTGCCAGAACCTGCTCGACGAGCGCGGTGACCGCTTCGAGCGAGGCTTCGTGGTGCGCCGCTACCTGCCGCTCAAGGTCTACGGGCGCACGCCCGCGGGCCCCGCGCACCTGGAGTTCCGGCTGTTCTTCGGCGCGGGCCGGCTGCTGGCCGCGGAGCCGTACCACGAGTTCGACGTGGAGGTGCCCGACTTCACCGCCTTCGAGCCGCTGGGCCGCCGCATCCCCTCCCCGTTCTTCACGCTGGACGTGGCGATGCTGGAGGACGGCGGCTGGGCGGTGGTGGAGGTGAATGACGGCGGCGTCTCCGGCCTGCCGCCCGGGTTGGATCCGCGCGACCTCTTCGCCGCGCTGCTCGACCTCAAATAGGCCCTGGCGTCAGAAGTACTCGGGGTGCTCGGCCGCCAGCATCGCCTCCATCCCGCTCACGTCCTGCAACAGCGAGTGCCGTGGCGCGATGTTCCTCGCCGCGTCCCAGCACACCCAGGCCGCGCCCATGTCCCAATCCGCGACGCAGAGGTCTCCCAGGTCCTTGTAGGCGCCGGTGAAGAAGGGATTGGCCTGGATGACCTCCAGCAGCAGCTGACGCGCCGCCGGGGCCTCACCGAGGGCCCGGCGCGCTCCGGCCTCGAAGCTCTTGAGGACATGCGCGTGGCGCCCCGCCGCCGCACGGAGCGCGACCAACCCGGGGGCCATGGCGCTGGCCGTGGCCTTGTCGTTGGGAGGCCGCGACAGGGCCTCCCGGAAGCGCCGCACGTCCGAGTCCGGAATGGCCTGGACCGCCTCGCCCAGCCCCGGCATCAGCTCATCGGTCTGCAACTTCAGCTCGAAGAACGCGAGCACGCTTTCGAGCATCCGGCCCGCGGCCACGGACGCCTCCGCCTCCCGCTTCCGCTGCTCCCGCACCGACGCACCGTCGGGAGCGGCGCCGAGCGTCACGCGCTCCAGCGTGGCGTCATCCGGCAGGCCGGGCCCTCCGCGCACCACGCGGCGGTAACCGCCAATGGGAAGCCCGCTGTCGGGCACGACGGTGTCGGACTGGAGCCGCAAGGTCACGGTGCTCCCCGGGGAGCCGCGCATCGCCTTCGCGCTGTACTGGATGTCGCGCGGCACGCGGTGGGCCGAGCCGAGCCGCTCCAGGATGAGGGGGTGGCCATGGAAGCGATGCCGGAGGAACTGGACGAACTGTCCACCCAGGCTGGGAGCGACGCGGACGCCGTCATCCGAGTACGCCAGCAGCGGGCGTCCCTCCGCGGTGACAAACGCCGTGCCCCCCGCCTCGGACTTCATGAGGATGTCCGCCGGCTTGCCGCGCCCGGAGAAGAGGGACCGCAGCATCGCCCCGGGCCCGGTGGCCTTCGCCTCCGCGAGCGTCCGTCCCCGCGCCTTGTCGAGCACGGAGAGCTGATGCTCCATGATGACCGGCGCGAAGTCCGAAGCATCTCCCAGGCCGGCCGTGATGACGGCGTGGAGGTGCTCGCGGTTGCTCAGCTCGAAGTGCCGGAAGCAGACGTCCGCGTACATCGACTCGTCGACGTAGGTCTTCGCGCCCTCGTCGAGCGTGAGGCGGCGCCTGCGGGTGAAGTCCAGGAGCACCTCGTCCTTGCCGGTCTCGCGATAGCCCAGCCAGCCACGCCGCAGCCGGACCTGCATCGCATGGGTCCTCGAGGGGACGGGAGGCGACTCGGGGTTGTTCCTTCCGCCGGACTCCGTGACTTGCAAGCTCAGGTCGAGACCCATGGGGCCCCATCCTACCGCGCCGTGGCAGGTGCTACCGTGCGCGGGTATGAACGGGTTGCATCACCGCGCCGCCGCCCTCCTCCTCGTGGGACTCACCGCGTGCGGCGGCTGCCAGAAGACGGACGCCGAGCGCGCCGCGAAGGAGCGCGCGGAGATTGACGAGCGCCTTCGCGACTCCGTCGCGCTCGTGCCCTACCGCGCGCTCAAGCTCACCGTGCGCGCGGACGGGGACCCCAAGGCCCCTGAAGAAGTGGCCCTGCTCTGGAAGGCCCTGGCTGAAACGCGCGCGCTGCCGGACAAGCCGCTCACCGACGAAGCGACGCGCGCGGCGGCCCGCACGTACCTGGACCTGGGCGTCGCCTTCTACAAGGCGCGCAAGACGCTCCAGACGCGCGACGAGGACGAGTTCCCCCTGCTGTGGAACCGGTGGGCCTCCGGCGAGGCCCTGCCCCTGCCCTCCTACGACGCGGGCCAGGAGCACGCCTTCCTCGCCGCCGCCCTGCTGGTGCTGGACACCGCGGAGAAGTCCGACCGCATCCCCGCCACGGAGCTGGTCTTCTACGAGTTGTCGCGCGCCACGCCCGCGCCTGGCTGGCCCGCGCCCCTGCGCGCAGCGGTGCAGGCCAGCCGGGGCACCGCCTTCTGCCAGGCGGGCTACCACTACGCCGCGGAGGAGGAGCTGACCGGCTTCCTCACGGAGACGGAGCGCCTTCCCCCGGAGGCCTTCCCCGCCCTCCAGCAGGGCACGCCCGCGCAGTCGCGGGAGGCGGTGCTCGCGGCCGGGCACTTCCTGCGCGCGTGGAACCGCATGGGCCTCAAGCGCGAGCGCGCCGCCGAGGACGACATCGAGCAGGGGCTGCGCTCGCTCCAGACGCTGGGCGTGGAGAACGAGCTGACGTGGTGGGGCTGGGCCTTCATCCACACCCGGCGCGGACGCTACGAGGAGGCCGCGGCGTCGCTCGACAAGCTCGCCGCCAGCCCCTACCTGGAGGAGACGGAGCGGCGCGAGGTGCACGACAGCGCCCAGGCCCTGCGCAAGCACGGCGACAGCCTGCCCCTGTTCCAGCAGACCCGCGCGACGCTGCTGTTGGGCCGGACGCTGCTGGCGCGGGCCGGAGGCCTGGAGCACGTGCTCACCGTGCTGCTGGGTCCGCAGCGGGCGAAGCAGCTCTACGCCCCGCTCGTCTGGATGGACCGCGTGCGCCAGCGCACGGCCAACCTCTCCCCGGAGCAGGTGGCCCAGGGCGCGGGCGAAACGCTCGACCGCGGATGGAAGGCCCTTCAGCAGCGCCTGAACGACAGCACCGCCAGGGACACCCCGCCTTGACTCCAGGGTGACGCGCCCCCGTCACGGAGCCGCCGCTTCGCCCAGCGCCTTCACGGGGTAGTGCCCCGGGGACGCGCGGAAGCGGCGCTCCAGTCCTCCGGGCTGGAGCACGCCCCGCTCGAACAGCCCCAAGAGGAAGTCCTCGTACGTCCCGGCCCGTGAAGGGCCCGCGCGCTTCAGCTCCTCGTAGAGCACGAAGGCCAGGACGTGCATGCCGTCATCGTGGTCGCGGAAGAACTCCGCGCCCGTGAGCGGTTGGCCATCCCGCCTGCGCAGCAGGCCCTGCCGCTCGCTGACGTAGACGTCGATGGCCTCCGCGCAGTCCTCCTCCGTCAGGCCACGCGCCGTGGTGTAGCCGAACGCGGGGTCATGCTCGCGCACGAGCCGCTGGAAGTAGGGGTCCGCCTCCAGCGAGGACAGCTTCGCGTCCAGCACGCCCTCGCGCGCGAACGGTGGATGCAGCAGCTCATGCACCGCCGTCTTCACGGTGACGTCCGCGGGATAGGTCGCGTCCGTGAGGAAGTTCCACCCCGTCACCCGGATGCCGTGCGGCTTCGCGAACTTCAGGACGTGCGCGTTCACCGCCGGGACCTGGAGCTTCCGTCCCAGCACCCCTTCGTTCCAGCCCACCACGTCATGTGGCGTCACCTTCGCGGCCAGCCCCGTGATGGCCTGCTCCACCTGGGGCAGGTACTCCGCCCGCCAGATGCGGGGGAACTCCACACGCGCGAGGAACGCCAGCAGGACGCCCAGGTCTCCTCGCACGTCCTCCATCAGCGCGAAGCCGTCCTCCCGTCCGTATGACGTGGCCAGGAAGTCCTCGCGCATCCGGCTCCACGCGGCGTCATCCGCCACCGTCGCCGCCAGGCCCTCCACCGTGGTGGGCCCCGTCACGGAGAAGACCAGCGTCAGGAAAGGGCCCACCATCTTCCCGCCCTGCTTCCCCATCCGCTCGGTGAGGTGCGCGAGCGCCACGTGCTCGCGAGGCTCCAGCAGCGCGGAGAAGCGCTGGTACTCCGCTGGATAGAAGCGCGTGTAGAACGCGTCTCCCCGCAGCAGGTTCAACATGCACAGCGCGTCGTACGCCTCGGACGGGCGCAACACCCACTGCGTGCGCCCGGAGTCCACGTGGTGCATCACCGGAGCCGAAGCGGGAGCGGGCCGGGAACCCGCGCAGGCGGTCCCCATCAGCGCCACGCACAGGAGCGCCACGGCGCGGCGGAAGGAAGGCGATTCCAGGGTCATGCCCGGGAGATAGGACCGCCCGCCCACCGCCGTCTTGGACGAAACCTACCGCGTGGAACCGGATGCACGTCCCGCCAGCCGCCGGTACTCCGCGGGGGTGAGGTGCAGGCGGCGGCGGAACTCGCGCGTCAGGTGGCTCTGGTCGCAGTAGCCCGCGTCGAGCGCGATGTCCCCCAGCGGCCGCTGTGTCTCGCGCAGCGCCCGGCTCGCGCGCTCCAGGCGGGAGCGCCGCAGGTACTCCGCCGGGCTGCACCGGTACACCTGGCGGAAGGTCCGCCCCAACCTCAGCGGGCTCACCCCCGCCTCCCGAGCCAGGTCCGCCAACGTGGGCGGAGGCCCCCGCACCGCGTCCAGCAGCTCGCGCACGCGCCCCAGCCACGCCGGAGGGCCCGAACCCCGCGCTGGCGCCGACGCGCGCACCGCCTCCGCCAGCAGCTCCAGCGTCAGCCCTTCGATGGCCAGCGCCGCCACGTCATCCGCGCGCCGGAACTCCTGGTACACGCGCGCCGCCAGCGTGGCCAGCCGCACCGACGTCAGGTCCACCCGAGGATCCAACCCCGCCGCGAGCGCGCTCCGCGAACGCCAGGAGGCTTCCGAGAAGTCGATGTTGAAGGTGCGCGTGCGCACATTCCGGATGCGCTGCGCATGCTCCAGCCCGGGCGCCTGGAAGGCGACCGAACGGGCGGCGCACTCCCGCGCGCGGCCCTCCACCACGTCCGTGAAGCCACCTTCCAGCGTGAGCCGGAAGCCCGCGTGCCGGTGCCCATGGGAAGGCAACCGGACGCCCGGCGCGTACGTGCTCTCCGTGAGCACCAGCCCCGCCACCTCCACGCGCTGGAGGGGCGTACCCAGGTAACGGCCGAACTCGAGGACGGGTGTGGGGGTCACCTCCCCTTTTTCGCATCGGACAGGGGTCCCATTGCATCCCCGGACGCCGATTCCGCCCTTCCGCGCGCCAGACGGGCAGGCGGCGGCGTGGCGGGAGTGTTGGCCATGGACGCCGCAAGTCCCCAGCTTTGCTCCAACGCCTTTCTCCCTCCTCCAAGGAGCCGCACCCGATGAAAGCCATCTGCTGGCATGGCCACGGCGACGTCCGCTACGAGTCCGCCCCCGACCCGAAGATTGAAGACCCTCGCGACGCCATCATCCGCGTCACCCGCACGGCCATCTGCGGCTCCGACCTGCACCTGTTGGACGGCTACATGCCGACCATGAAGAGCGGCGACGTGCTGGGCCACGAGTTCATGGGCGAGGTCATCGAGACGGGCTCCGGCGTCACCAGGCTCAAGAAGGGTGACCGGGTCATCGTCCCCTTCAACATCGCGTGCGGTGAGTGCGTCTTCTGCAAGAAGACCCTCTTCTCCCTCTGTGACCGCTCCAACCGCAACGCGGAGGCGGCCGCGAAGATGATGGGCTATTCGCCCTCCGGCCTCTTCGGCTACTCGCACATGCTGGGCGGCTTCTCCGGCGGCCAGGCGGAGTACGTGCGCGTGCCCTACGCGGACGTGGGCCCCCTCAAGATTCCGGACGGCCTCACCGAGGACCAGGTCCTCTTCCTCACCGACATCTTCCCCACCGGCTACATGGCGGCGGAGAACTGCCAGATGGAGAAGGGCGACACCGTGGCGGTGTGGGGCTGCGGCCCGGTGGGCCAGTTCGCCATCCAGAGCGCGTGGATGTTCGGCGCGGGCCGGGTCATCGCCATCGACCACGTGCCGGAGCGCCTGGCGCTCGCGAAGTCCTGGGGCAAGGCGGAGACCATCGACTTCACCAGGCAGGACGTCTACGAGACCCTCAAGGAGATGACCGGCGGGCTTGGTCCGGACCGCTGCATCGACGCCGTGGGCGCGGAGGCCCACGGCACCGGCAGCCTGGACGCCGTCATCGACAAGGCGAAGGCCGCCGTGAAGCTGGCCACGGACCGGCCGCACGCGCTGCGCCAGGCCATCTACTGCTGCCGCAAGGGCGGCACCGTGTCCGTGCCCGGCGTCTACGTGGGCTTCCTGGACAAGGTCCCCATGGGCGCCTTCGTCAACAAGGGCCTCACCATGAAGACGGGCCAGACGCACACGCACCGCTACACCCGGCCGCTCTTGGAGAAGATCCAGGCGGGCGCCATCGACCCCACGCGCCTCATCACCCACCGCGCGAAGCTGTCGGACGCGCCCGCCCTCTACAAGAAGTTCCGCGACAAGGAGGACGGCTGCATCAAGGTCGTGATGACGCCGTAGTCCCCCGTCAGGCCTGGCCCGTCAGCCGGTAGTACGCGTGCGGACGGCGCCAGCGGATGAAGGCGCGCGCCAGCGGGTTCATGCCCCACTGGATGGGCACCGGATCCACGACGAAGCCCAGCTCGTCCTTGAACTGTTCGAGCTGGGCCGCCTCGCGCGCGTGCAGCCCGCCCACCAGCGTCCGGGCCCCCAGCCGCCGGCAGACCTGCGCGAACTCGTAGATGAGGCCCGTGGAGATGTTCGTCGGCAGCGCCCACGTCGCGTAATAGGCGCTGAAGCCATACGCGACGCCGTCCACGATGTAGCCATCCAGGTAGCCGCCCAGCTTGTCGTCCACCAGGCCCGCCAGCACGCACCAGTGGTCGGACGCGAAGTACTGCCGCAGGCCCTTGAGGTACTCGTCCAGCGTGGGGATCTTCTTGTGCTGCGTGCGCGTCAGCGCGTCCCGCACCACCGGATAGCCCTGCTCCAGGAGCAGCGACGGCCCGGTGAGCTGGACGATGCGCACCGTGCGCTGGCACTTGCGCAGCTTGCTGCGCCGGTTGGAGTTCAGCCGGCTCATGTCATACGTGTCCAGGTCCTTCAGCCGCACCACGGGCACCTTGCCGGTGGCGGCGTTCGCCGTCTCCGGCGTCAGCGCGGCCCGGTAGCCCCAGGCCAGCGGCGTGGGCGGCGTGGCCTCCTCCGGCGTCAGCCGCGCCAGCAGGTGCACCGGCTGGAAGAAGCCGGGCGCGCCGGACTGCTCCCAGTAGTGCCCCCGGTGGGAGATGACGCGAACGCCCTCTTCTCGCCGGCGCTCGGCGAGCTCCCGCTCCGTCAGACAGGTGAAGCGGGCCTCCGCGACGTCGCGGAGCTGGGGAAGTGACAGGACCATGGGAACGCCTCCACCAACGGCACGAAAGCTTCAGGAACGGGGGGCTCTGTAGATGGGGAAGAAGTCCGCGTCCGCGTGCCCCCGGGACAGCTGCGCGTAGACCTCCGGGTCGCAGACCAGGTCGTGCGTGTAGAAGCAGGACATCGCGTTGGCGAAGCCGCGCTTGAACCGCTCGATGCCATCCCCCGGCCGCACGCCGCCGCCCAGGTGGACGGACGCCTCCAGCTTCTCCGCCAGCTCCACCATCACCGGGAACTCGTTCTTCGCCGGCGAGTGCACCAGGTACGCGTCCGCCGTGCCGCCAATGAAGTTGTGCAGGAGCCCGTCGCTCAGCACCACCAGCGCGGAGGAGGCCACCACCCCGTCCTGCGCGCGCGTCGTCACCAGCCACGCGAAGGGACAGGTGAAGACCTGCTCGAACCAGGCGTCGGTGAAGTAGTACCGCTTCCCGGCCTGGTTGCGGACCATGGTCTGCCGGTAGATGGACTTGAGCGCCTCGCGCTGCTCCTGCGTGGAGTCCTTCACCGGCACCACGGTGGACGCGTAGCCACGCCGGGCGTTGCGGCGGATGTCCGCGGCGTGGTCGCTGCGGAACTTCACCGGCAGCTTCGGGTCGATGAGACAGACCTCCGTGCGCAGCCGCCCTCCCGCGAAGCAGTACGGCCCGCCAATGCGGTCGCGCAGGAAGATGCTGACCAGCTCCGTGCCCCGCCAGTCGATGGCGTCCGGCGGCACCTCGGAGAGCCCGTTCAGCTCCGCCCCGGGAAACCCATACGGAGAAACCGCGTCCCGGTAGCGCGTGCCTTCAATGGGCCGCACGATGAGCGGCACCCGCATGGCCCGCCCCGCTCCGTCCTCCACGACGAGGCTGTGCGTCACGCCTTCCGCGCACAGGTGCTGCTCGGAGCGGAAATAGTCAGACGAAACGGCCCGCTGGCCTCCATCCGGCACGAGGATGGCCCTCCACTGCGTGTCTGGATGCATGGGTGTTCCCCCCGGTCGGAAACGGACGGGCCCGGACAGCCCCCGAAACAACCAGAGGGTATGGGAATTGGAGGCGCGTCCGGCATTGCCCCCGGGGTGCCGCGTGGGTGTCCTGATTCCAGCGCTTCACGCCTGCCCAGCCCCCCGGGGCAATGCATGTGTCACGTCGCCAGCGGGGGCTAACGCCTTCCAGACATTTGGGCTTGTTCGGACTTACGCTTGCACGCCTCCTCCGGAAGATTGCCCGTCCATGAAACACGTCCTGATTTTGGCCGCGGTGTTTTGCCTGAGCGCATGCGCCTGGGGCCCGGGAATGCACATGGACGAGGATGGCTTCCGGGAGCGCTACGCGGGAAAGGCAGACGCCGGCGTGGACGGCGCCTACGAAATCGTCAACATCGACGCGTCCCTCCTCCGGAACCAGCAGGAGGCCCGCAGGCAGGCGCGGCCTGAGCCGCGGGTGGATCCGCTGGCCCGGGTGGCCATGGACTATGACTACCGGGTGGCGGCGCACGACGTGCTGAGCGTCATCGTCTGGGACCACCCGGAGCTGACCATCCCCGCCGGCGAGTTCCGCCCCGCGGAGGCCACCGGCCACCCCGTGGCGGCGGACGGGACCATGTTCTACCCGCACGTGGGCATCATCCCCGTGGCGGGCAAGACGCTGCGGGAGGTCCGCGAGCTGCTCACCCAGCGGCTGGCGAGCGTCATCGAGAAGCCCCAGCTGGACGTGCGCGTCGCGGGCTTCCGGGGACAGAAGGTCCAGGTGACCGGAGAGGTCATGGCCCCCGGCACCCTGCCCATCACCGACGTGCCCATGCGCGTGCAGGACGCCATCGCCCAGGCGAAGGGCTTCTCCGTGGAGGCGGACCTGCGCACCGTCACCCTGAGCCGGGGCGGCAACACCTTCACGCTCGATCTGCAGGCCCTCTACGAGCAGGGCGACGTGAGCCAGAACTGGCTCTTGCAGGACGGCGACATCGTCAACGTGATGGACCGCAGCCGCAACAAGGTCTTCGTGCTGGGCGAGGTCCGCAGGCCCTCCTCGCGCGTGATGGTGAAGGGACGGATGACGCTGGCGGAAGCCATTGGCGACACCGAGGGCTTCGATCCGCTCACCTCCAACCCGGGCCGCGTGTATGTCATCCGGGGCAGCTTCGAGCGGCCCTCCATCTTCAAACTGGACGCGAGCTCGCCGGACGCGCTGCTACTGGCCACGCAATTCCAATTGCAACCGCGCGACGTGGTTTTTGTCTCCGCGCACGACCTGACGTCCTGGAACCGAATCATCCAGCAAATCCAGCCAACAGTTCAGCTGCTCTGGCAGGCAGTGGATATCGGAGACAGAACCATCATCATCAACAACCCATGACGAGCCCCCATCCACGCATGACACCCCCGCGCCCAGGCCCCGGCATGCATGAAGATGAACTGGGATTGGGCCGGTATCTGGCCATCCTGGGGGAGCGCCGCGCCACCATCGCGGCGTGCGTCGCCCTGGCGCTCGTCGGAGGTGGGCTGTATCTGCTCACCACGGCGCCGGTGTACCGGGCCAATGCCATCCTCCAGATTGAGCAGAAGGGCAACAGCCTGGGCCAGCTGGACGCGCTGATTCCAGACGCGCCCAGCATGGCGTCCACGGAGATGGAGGTCCTGGGCTCCCGGGCCCTGCTGGGGCGCGTGGCGGACGCGCTGCAGCTGGGCGTGAGCGCGGAGCCGCGCTACTTCCCGCTGGTGGGCGCGGCCCATGCCCGCGCGCATGAAGGCCCGGAGCTGGCGGCGGTGCCGTGGTGGGGCGGGGACTCGTAC
>NZ_RAWL01000179.1:0-16642 GCF_003668885.1 Corallococcus sp. AB049A
GCCCCGCCCCCGGCCCGTTACGTGGCCTGGATGGCCGGCGCCATCGCCGCCTCCGTGCTGATGGTGGTGCTGGTGCCGCTCGTGAAGGGCCGCTCGCACGGCCAGAGCGAATGGACCGGCGTGAAGGGCCCCGGCCGCATCTCCCTGGAGCTGGCCGTGGTCGCGCGCGGCACCGACGGCGGCCTGCGCCGGCTGGACCCCGGCGCGGACGTCGCCAGCGACGAGGTGCTGCTCTTGCGCTACCACGCCACGGAGTCCGGCACCGCGCTGCTCTACCAGCAGCGGGATCAGCAGGCGCCGGAGCTGCTGGGCCACTTCACCCTGGAGGCCGGGACGCACGACCTGGAGGGCCCGGACGGCCTCACGGGGGTGAGCCTGGAGTCGGATGAAGGCCGGCTGTCGCTGGCGCTCATCGCCTTCGCCCCGGGTGAGCGGGCGTCGGAGCAGGACGCACTCGCCGCCCTCGAGGCGGACGGCAGCCTGGATGCACGTCCGGGCACCGTGGTGAGGTTCGACGTGCGGGTCCAATCCGGTCAGACTCTGGCCCCGTGAGGCGCCTTCTTCCCCTGCTGCTCGTCCTCCTCTGTGCCTGCGCGGGCCCATCCGCCACGGCCGGAGACAAGGGCGGGCTCGTGCCGCTGCGGCTCGAGGCGGCGGATCTGTCACGGGCGTACACGCCCCGGCGGCTCGCGCTGCTCGTGGGCGTGTCCTCGTTCGATGATCCGCAGTGGCGCTCCCTGCGCTTCTCCTCCAAGGACGCCACCGACCTGGCGGCGGCGCTGAAGGACCCCGCGCGGGGCCACTTCGACCAGGTGCGCGTCCTCACGCGCCCGGAGGAGACGACCCGCGACGCCATCCTCGCGGCGCTGCGGCAGCTGCGGCGCGAGGCCACCCGGCCCGACGACGTGGTGATGGTGTACCTGTCCGCGCACGGCACGCTCGCGCGCGACGGCCGCGGGGAGCTCACGCGCTACCTCGTCACGCGCGACGCGTCCTACCGCGCCATCCCCCAGACGGCGCTCTCCATGGACGCGCTGAAGGCGGAGTTCGAACAGCTGCCCAGCCGCCGGCGCCTGCTGGTGCTGGCCACCTGCCACAGCGGCAGCGGCAAGTCGCTGTTGCCCCGCGAGCTGGAGGTGGAGCTGGCCGGCATCAAGTCCGGCTTCTACGCGCGGCCCCTGGAGGAGTCCTCCCGGGCCTCCATGGTGTTCGCCGCCAGCGACTGGGGCGAGACGGCGCGCGAGGACGAGAGCCTGCGCAACGACATCTACACGTACTTCCTCATCGAGGGCCTGGGCGGCGCGGCGGACCGCAACGCGGACGGCGCCGTCACCGCCACGGAGGCCCACGACTATTCGCGCCGCCGCACCTTCGCCTTCACGGAGGGCCGCCAGCGGCCGTCCGCCGAAATCGTGGAGGTGGGCGCGGATCCGGTCATCCTCGCCGGCCGCATCGACCGCTCGGGCCAGCCGGAGCTCTTCTCCTACAACCCACGCCTGGACGGCTTCCTGCTCAAGGTGGACGGCGAGCCGCGCCTGGAGCTGCCCGGAGGCGCCGCGGTGGGCCCGGGCAAGCGCACGGTGGAGCTCACCAAGGGTGACGCCGTCCTCGTGCGGCGCGAGGTGGACGTGGCCCGGGGCGAGCGCCTGCCGCTGGAGCGCCTGCTGTCGGACGCCATCCCGCGCCGCGCGCTGTCGCTGGTGGGCGGGATGATGTCCTTCGCGGACGGCCGCAGCCGGCGCGAGCTGTTGCCCTCGGCGCCCCAGGTGGGCGTCGTGCTGCGGCTGGAGGACGTGCCGCTGCAGGACCTGGGGCTGATGCTGGACCTGGGGCTGGGGCACGGGCGCCAGAAGCTGGAGGTGGCGCCCGGCAGCCACGTGCCCTTCGGCTACACCACGCTCACCCTGGGAGCGGCGGCGCCGTACCTGTGGCGCTGGGAGCGTTTGACGCTGTTCGCGGGCCCGCGTGTGGCCGCGCTGTACCTGGGAAGGTCTTTCGACGTGGAGGCCTTCACTGGTGGCCAGCGCTACTTCACCGTCAGCCCCGGTGTCGTCGGCGGACTGGCATGGCGCCTGGGAGAGCGGTTGGAGCTCACCGCCCAGGGCCATGGGATGCTGACGTACGTGGTGGTGGACGGACAGGGACAGGCCGTGGGCTTCATCGGCGGAAACGCCGGCGTGGGGTACCGCTTCTGATGCGCCGCCAAAGCCTGCTGCTGTCGCTGTCGTCGCTCGGCCTCCTGGGGCTGGGGGCGTGCGGAAACCTGGACAATGAGCCCTTCCGCGCGGGCACCGTGCGCGGCCGGCTCACGGACTTCGACCCCGCCGTCGCGCTGGTGTCCGTGGTGGGCCTGCCCGGCACGCGCAGCGGCGTGGACGCGCAGGGCCGCTTCCTGCTCACGGACGTGCCCGCGGGCCCGGTGGAGCTCTTCATCCTGGCCACCGCGGACACGGCCGCGCGCGTGCCGCTCACCGTGCAGGGCGGCCAGTCCGTGGACGTCCCGGACGTGAAGCCGCGCACCGCCGGCACCTTCCTGGTGAAGCTCCACACCCGCAGCAGCCGGAAGGTGCTGGACGCGAAGGCCGTCGTGGAGGGCACGCCCATCGAAGCCTCCCAGCTCGATGACAAGGCCCCCTATCGCGTGGGCCCGCTGCCGGAGGGCTGCTACGGTGTGAGCATCTTGGCGCCGGGCTTCCTCTCCACGTCCGTCCAGGACTGCGTGGGCTCGGGCAAGCAGACGGCGCTGAACGTGGAGCTGGTTCCGGAGAACGACTCCTCCGAGGAGCGCTGCGCGTTCGCGGATTGTGAAGACGGCCGCCATTCCTCGCGGGATGAGCACGTCATGGAAGCCGCTGGCGACAGCCTTTGAAATACGCCTCCGGCGCGCGCCAGCTTCCGCTGTGAATCAAGCTTTCCGTAAAGCCAATCATATCCAGACAGTCCGTCGCCTCACACTTCGCCGCCCGTCTGTCGTTGTGGCCACTGCGCGAAAAGGCGGGTCTTCCTGACAACGAGGCACTCCGCTCCCCGGGCGGCCCCCCAACGCCTCGTTTCACAGGAGGATGACCATGCGTAACCCGACCGCTCGTACTTCCGCGGCATGGATGGTGTTGTGCTCGGCGCTGCTGGCCTTCGGCTGCGGCGGCCCCACGACGACGGAAGAGGATCCGTCGCTCGCCACCGGCGGCGACAACCTGGGCGCCGGAGAAGCACCCGCCACGGATGGCGGCAGCGCTCCGGATGGCTTCGCCACCCTCTGCCACATCCCGCCGGGCAATCACGCCAACGCGCACACCATCCGGGTGGGGCTGCCCGCGATGGCCGCGCACCTGCGCCACGGCGACACGCTGGGTGCCTGCGACGACGGCGGCGAGACGCCCACGGACGGCGGCACCGGCGAGTCCGACGGCGGCACGGCGACCGACGGCGGCTCCTCGGGCGGCGACGTCGACGCCGGTCCCCAGTGCATCCCCCAGGGCAATGAGTGCTCCACCGACGAGAGCGGCGCGGACAGCTGCTGCAACGGCCTGTCCTGCCAGGAAGGCCAGTGCTGGCCGAACATCGGCTGAGCGTGGCCGCTCCGGACGCGGGCGGGTCTCCTCCCGCGTCTTTTCCTGATTCACACCGAGGCTCTTGAATGAACTCCCTGCGACACCTGACTTCCACCCTGCTGCTGGCCACGGGGCTGCTGTGCCTGGCGGCCTGCGGCGACAACAACGCCCGCGTCACCCTCAAGCTCACCGACGCCCCGGGCGACACGTTCGAGAAGGCCGTGGTGACCATCTCGAAGGTGTACCTGAAGGGCAGCGTGGAGGGTGACAAGGACGGCAAGGGCGACGTGGTGCTCCTGAGCGAGCCCGTCACCACCGACCTGCTCACCCTGGCCAACGACACCGCGGACCTGGTGAAGGACGCGGAGGTGCCGCCCGGCACGTACAAGGAGCTGCGCTTCGTCATCACCGGCGGCTACGTCCAGGTGAAGCAGGACGGCGGAAGCCGCATCTTCGCCACCTCCCGCGACTACGCGGGCCTGCCCGAGGGCGCCCAGGTGGACGGCGACCTGCACATGCCCAGCGCCAGCAGCTCCGGCCTGAAGGTCAAGTTCGACAAGGACGCGGACGTCACCATCACCAGCGATGACGGCCAGAAGGTCATCCTGGTGGACTTCGACGTGGCGCAGAGCTTTGGCAAGGAGGCTGGCGGCTCCGGCAAGTGGGTCATGCGCCCCATCATCAAGGGCGCGGACCTGGAGTTCTCCGGCAACGTGGAGGTGACCCTGGCGCCGGGTGACGTGTCGCTGCCCGCGGGCCTGCCGGCGCTGGCCGGCTTCTCCGCGGTGCTCATCAACGCCGAGGGCAGCCGCGAGACGATGTCCTTCGTCGCCGGCGTGGACGGCCGCTACGTGGCGGACTTCAAGTACCTGCTGCCGGGCACCTACCAGGTGGACCTGGCGGCCCCGGCGGGCGTGTCCTTCACCACGGACATCGCGCGCCCGGCGACCGCGACCATCGGCTCGGGCACGGAAGCCGGCGTGGACTTCGTGCTGACGTCCTTCAGCGTCGAGTAGTCCCTTTTCGGGGTTCAGGCCGCCTTCTCGCCCGACTGCGCCTGGGCGGCCTGGACCTCGAGGGCGATTTCAATCTTCTCGCCCACCAGCACGCCGCCCGCCTCCAGCGCCTGGTTCCACGTCAGGCCGAAGTCGCCGCGGTTGATGGACGTCTTCGCCTCGAACGCGGCCTTGGTGTTGCCCCACGGGTCCTTGGCGATGCCCAGCTGCTCCGCCTCCAGGACGACCTCGCGGCTGATGCCACGGATGGTGAGCTGGCCCGTCACCTTCAGGTGCTTGCCGGAGGGCTCCACCTTCGTGCTCTGGAAGGTGAGCGCCGGGAACTGCGCCACGTCGAAGAAGTCCGGCGAGCGCAGGTGGTTGTCGCGCTGCTCCACGCCGGTGCTGATGCTCGCCGCCTCGATGGAGACGGACACGGAGGAGGCCGCCGGGTTCGCGTCATCCAGGGTGATGGTGCCGCCGAACTTCGTGAAGCTGCCGCGCACCTTCGCCACGACCATGTGGCGGACGGAGAAGTGGATGCCGGTGTGCGTGGTGTCGATGTTCCAGAGGGTCGTGGCCATGGTCGTCTTCCTCGTCGTGAGCGCCGCGTTCGCGGCGGTGTGTTTCAACGAGGCGTAAGGTAGCGGCCCCCCGCGTTCCGGATTAGACGGGACCGGCAGGAAGCACTGTTCCATGACTGGGACAGTCCTCCTCCTGCACGAGGCAAGGGCCATGGACCTCAACGAACTCCTCGTCTTCGCCCGGGTGGTCCAGGCGGGCAGCTTCACGGCGGCGGCGAAGGCGCTGCGCATGCCCAAGTCCACCGTGAGCCGGAAGGTGTCGGAGCTGGAGGAGCGCGTGGGCGCGCAGCTGCTCCAGCGCACCACGCGCACGCTGCACCTGACGGAGGTGGGCCGCGCGTACTACGAACATTGCGCGCGCATCGTCGCGGAGGCGGAGGCCGCGGAGCTGGCGGTGACGCGACTGCAGGCCGGCCCGCACGGGCTCCTGCGCGTGACGACGCCCCTGTCCGTCCACTTCCTCGCGCCGCTGGTGGCGCGCTTCATGGAGAAGTACCCGGACGTGCAGCTGGAGCTCTTGTGCACGGACCGCACGGTCGACCTCATGGAGGAGGGCTTCGACCTGGCGGTGCGCGCCGGGCGGCTGCCGGACTCGTCGCTGATGGCGCGGCGGCTGGGAGACATCGAGTGGCTGGTGGTGGCCTCGCCCGGGTACCTCCAGGCGCGGGGTGCGCCGAAGACGCCGGCGGACCTGGCGAAGCACGACTGCCTCTTCTTCGGAAAGTCGTTGAAGGGGAACGTCTGGACGCTGCACGCGGGCGGGCGCTCCGTCGAGGTGAAGGTCTCCGGACGGCTGACGGTGAACGAGCCGGACATGCTGCGCGCGGTGACGTGCCTGGGCGCTGGCGTGGCGCTCATCCCGGGTCAGCAATGCATCGAGGACCTGGCGTCCGGGCGGCTCCAGCGCGTGCTGCCGGACTGGAGTTCCACGGGCGCGCCGGTGCACGCCGTCTACCCGCCCACGCGCCACCACGTGCCCAAGGTGATGGCCTTCGTGGAGGTGCTGCGCGAGTTCTGGCCCCGGAACGAGGAGGCCTTCAAGCGAGCGAAGCGCTGAGACAGTGCGGGCGTTTCGTTCCGTGGATGGAACGATGTGTCCCGAGGTTCGCGTCTGGCCAGGGGGCGTTCCGGAGCGCATGTTGTGTCTCGAAAGGAAGCACACACCATGATGAACGTTCGCCCCTCCGAAGCACGCGGTCACGCCAACCACGGCTGGCTGGATTCGCACCACACCTTCTCCTTCGCCAGCTACTTCGACCCGGAGAACATGGGCTTCCGCTCCCTGCGCGTCATCAACGAGGACCGCGTGCAGGCCGGCGAGGGCTTCGACACGCACCCGCACCGGGACATGGAGATCATCACCTACCCGCTCAGCGGCGCCATCGCGCACCGGGACAGCACGGGAGGCCAGGGGCTCCTGCGCGCCGGTGAAGTGCAACGCATGACGGCCGGCACGGGCGTGATGCACAGCGAGATGAACGGCTCCAACGAGGACGTCCACTTCCTGCAGATCTGGATCATCCCGGAGAAGAAGGGCCTGAAGCCGGAGTATGAGCAGAAGTTCTTCCCGGAGAAGGACCGGCAGGGACGCTGGCGCGTGGTGGCCAGCCCCGACGCTCGCGACGGCAGCCTCACCGTGCACCAGGACGTGCTGCTCAACAGCACGCTGCTGAGCCCGGGCGAGAAGGCGGAGTACACCCTGCCCAAGGGCCGTCACGCCTGGGTGCAGATCGCGCGCGGCACCGGCACGCTCAACGGCGTGGCCCTGAAGGCCGGTGACGGCGTGGCCGTCTCCGACGAGTCGAGCCTCGTGCTCACCGCCTCCGAGCCGCTGGAGGCCCTGCTGTTCGACCTGGCCTGATGCGCCGGCCGCGAAGAAGGCCCCCGGATCCATGAAGGGATCCGGGGGCCTTGTCGTTTCAGGGGGCCCACCGGATGCGGTAGGAGCAGGCGTGGCCGTCGAAGTCGAACGGCTCCACGCGCAGGTTCCGGGCGCCGGCCTTGGCGAGCCCCGCTTCGATGATGCCGCGCAGGTAGCCGGGGCTCCCGTTGCACTCGCTCACCCGCAGGATGTGGTGCGCGCTGCCCTGGGTCTCCAGCTCCGTGCGCACGTAGTTGTTCACGGTGGCGAAGCTCTCCTGGATGCGGATGACGACGCGCTCCGGCCCGAAGATGGGCCACATCGCCACCAGGGCCTTGCCCAGCAGCGTCTGCTCCACGCCCTGGATGAGCCCCTGGCCCAGGCGCCGGTAGCCCTCCTCCGTGTCGACGTCCGGGTAGAGCTGCCGCGCGGTGATGCGCAGCGCCTCCGCGAAGACGAGCCGGGGCGTGTTGCGGGGAAGCGGCGCGTCCAGGTCCAGCCCCGCTTGTTTCAGCTGGTTCTTCAGCCCTGGCGTGAGCCGAGGGCCAATGGAGCGGAACAAGCCTTCAATCGTGTGACGATAGACAACCTGCTCTGCCATGAATCCGTCCGGGGGTCGGATGTGATTGCGCGCAGCCCTAACGGCAGCTCACAGCAATGTCATCACGAACACACGGACGTCCGCCAGACGCCACGTAACCTCAAGCAAATTCGTCTGTCTTTCCCGGACAGCGCATTTGCGTGGATGTTCTTGTTTTGCCCGGCTTTGCGCCTCAGATGCCCCACCGGATGCGGTAGGAGCAGGCGTGGCCGTCGAAGTCGAAGGGCTCCACGCGGAGGTTGCGCGCACCGGCCTTGGCGAGCCCCGCTTCGATGAGCCCGCGCAGGTAGCCCGGGTTCCCGTTGCACTCGTTGACGCGGATGATGTGGTGCCCGGGGCCCTGGGTGAGCAGCTCCGACCGCATGTAGTTGTTCACGGTGGAGAAGCTCTCCTGGATGCGCACCACGACGCGCTCGGGGCCGAAGATGGGCCACATGGACACGAGCGACTTGCCGAGCACGGTCTGCTCCATCCCCTGGATGATGCCGAGGCCCAGGCGCCTGAAGCCCTCGCTCACGTCCAGCTGCGGATACAGGTGCTCCGCGGTGACGCGCAGGGCCTCCGCGAAGGTCTTCCGGGGGGTGTGGTGAGGGGACTGTGCGTCCAGGTCCAGGCCCACGTCCTTCAGCTTGGTCCGAAGCTCCGGAGTGAGCCGGTCACCAATGGAGCGGAACACCCCCTCCACCGTGTGGCGATAGACGATCTCTTCTTCCACGAAACACCCCGGCCCAGACCCGGCGGTCCCATTCCGCCGTGTCGCACCGAAGCGTAACCCATCCTCACTGTGAAACCGAAGCCCCCGGGGGCTACGACCTGGGTCTGAGACGTCCCACCGATGTCTCATGGACAGCCGCGCGCTTTCACAATCCATGTATTGCACGACTTCTATGATTCAATGCGCGTGTCTCAGTCCCGGGCCAGGCGCGAGCGGTACAGCCGCGAGAGGAAGTCGTACAGGACGAGCTCGTGGGCCCGCGCGTCGTCCGGCAGCACGCGGTTGACGTGCATGTGCATCAGGCTCGTGGCCAGCGCTTCCACGGGAAGGGTGAGCCGGCCTTCGCGCTCGGCGGCCTGGAACTCGCGGCCCACGGGGACGAGCCGCTGGCTGCGTCGCTGGAGCACCGAGAGCCCTTCCTGCCACGGGCCCTCGGTGGCGGGCGTCGCGTCCAGTAGCGCCTCCAGCTTCGGGCGCTCGGCGCGGAAGCGCGCGCTCAGCTGCGTCTCCAGCACCTTGCCGGACTTGAACTCGGACGCGAAGCCAGCCCGTGCCCGCTCGGCCACCCGGGCCTTCGCGGCCAGCGGCAGCCCCAGGTCCGTGAGCAGCAGGTCCAGCCCCTTCAGCACCAGCCGCCAGCGCAGGTCCGCGCCCGCATCGCCCTCGCACGTGCGCAGCAGCTCCAACGTCGCGTCGCTGTCCACGGAGAAGAACGCCTCCGACAGCACGACGCCCACCGGCCCGCCGTAGCGCTCCACCTCGCGCTCGTAGGTGTCCCACTGCAGCTTCCAGCCCGTGCCGTCGTCCAGCAGGTCCGCGCACGCAGAGCGCAGCACCGGCCACACCTGGGACTCCAGTCGCGCGGGATCGCCGTGGAAGCGTAACCGCAGGTGGAAGTCCGGGTCGCCGTAGCGGATGAAGAACCAGCGGTCCACCGCGCCCGAGTCCAGCACCTGCCGCACGGTGTCGCCCAGCCCGCCGCGCAGCAGCCGGTCGGCCGTCGCCGTGCCCGTGTAGAGCTTGAGGTACAGCCACTCCGAGCCCGGGGGAAACCGCCGCGCCACCTGCGCCGGAGGGGCGGGAGGCGGCACGGGCCGCGGCGGCTCCACCGGGGACGGCTCGCGCACGAAGGGCACCACCACCTCGTGCACGTAGCGCCCATCACCGCCCTCCACGCACAGCCCTTCCGGCCCGGGGTACAGCTCCTCCAACACCGCGAGCGGACGCTCCTTGATGGTGTGGACCAGCGTCTCCACGGACAGGACGTTGTCCAGGTCGACCGGGAGCTGGTTGTCCCCGTCGCGCAGGCACACCCAGCGCGGCAGCCTCGCCTCCTGGCGGTAGCGCTGCACCGCATCGAACCGCGCGGCGCCTCGCAGCTTCCCCCAGGCCTGGAGCTGCGTGGAGTTCAGGTTCCAGCAGGCCAGCGCCAGCACCGTCCGCCCGTACCGCACGCGCGGCAGGAAGGACGCGGCGTCCAGCGGCCCCCAGAGGAAGCGCATGCCCCGCTCGCCGCCCTCGCTCTGCATCATGCAGAGGAAGCGGTAGAGGCTCAGTCCGTAGCCGACGTAGTTGTGCGCGTTCGTCAGCCGGGGAACCACCTCCCGCCCCAGCCGCTCCGAGCGCAGCACCAGCCGGTTGCCCTCCAGCGACAGGCGCAGGTCCGCGACGTCGATGCGGTCCGCCTCGGGCACGCCGGACTGGCCCAGGAAGACGAGGTCATGGCGCCGCAGCGCGGGCCGGCTGATGACGTTGCCCATGCGGCCCTGCGGCAGGTGGACGATCTCCGCGAAGACGGCATCCGGGCGCAGGGCCTCCTCGGCCCGCAGGTGCTCGCGCACCCGCGCCTCCAGCTCCGGGTCTCCATGGCAGAAGCGGCCCATGTACACGGCACCCGCCACGTGGATGTTCTCGAAGAGGATGCGGAAGTCTCCGCGGTCCACCGCCTCCGCGGAGTCGGCGATGAGGGTGCTCGCAATGCCAAAGGCATCCGGCAGCCGCCGGGGCGTCTCCGCCTCCATGGCGCGCAGGTCCTCGTCCGTCAGCACCAGCTCCAGGGCGTGCGCCTCCGTCACCTCCTGGATCCGGCGCAGCAGGTGCCGCGCCCGGGGGTCCAGGCCGGCCGGGTCCGCGCCGCGAGGCGAGCGGAAGCCCAGGCCCTTCACGAGCGGGCCCGTGCCTCCACCGGGCCGGACGTCGGCCACGAAGCCGATGCCCCGCTCCTCGTCCAGGGCCTCCAGCAGCGGCACCGAGCGTCCCTCGTAGCGCGCCGCGAACCGTTCCCGGAAGCGCGCCAGCGGATCCTGCTCGCTCCGCTCCGGGGTGATGCGGCGCAGGACCTCCGCGGCGCGCAGCAGCTCGGAGGCCACTCGCGGCGGGAGCGAGAGGTCCGCGGCCGGACGCACCGAGTCCACCTGGAACAGGCGCGGGAGTTCCACCGGAACCGGCAGCGCCTCCAGGGTGCGCGCCACGTGCCGGTACGACGCCGGGGACGCGCCCGGCGGGGCGGCATCCAGGTCGGCCAGAAGCGACTGGACGGCGGACAGCCGCTCCCGCACCGGCGCGAGCGCGGGGATGCCCTCTGCGCCCGCCAGGAGGAAGGGCACGGGCTCCGGTCCCGTCAGGTTCGGCGCCCACGTGGGCACCAGCAGCTGCGCCTCCACCAGCTCCACGGTGTACTGGCGCGCGTCCTCCAGCGGAATCTCCGAGTCCTGCGCCACCAGCGCCTGGGCCAGCGCCTCCAGCGTCGCGCCCGCCCGGGCCTGCTCCAGCGCGGCGTCCAGGTAGGGCGTGGGCTCCACGGCCACCAGCCCGTAGCTGCGCTCGCGTCCGCGCTGCCGCATCTCCAGATAGCGCAGCTCCGTGGGCGTGCGGTACAGGCTGGTGTTGGGCACGTAGCGCAGCGCGCGCATGACCTCGGGCTCGCGCCGCACGTGCTCCACCAGCGCGCAGACGTAGTCCATGTCCAGGCGCGTGTGCTTGCGGACGGCGGAGCGCTCCGGCACGCGCAGCCGCGCCCTGTCACGCAGGCTGCCCACGGAGTGCGCCGCGAAGAGGCCGAAGGGCGTCGCGCGCCCGGACATCCGCGACAGGTAGCGCACCAGGCCGCGCTCCACCTTCTGGCCCCACTCCGAGTCGGGCGACTCCAGCCAGACGGGGATGCTCTCCTCGAGGCCGGGCGAGGCGAGGAAGAGGGCCTCCCGCACCACCGGCTCCTCCACCCACGCGCGCAGGCGCTCACGCAGCCGCGCGCGCTCCCCGGCGAGTGCGTCCGCGCGCTGGCCCTCCGGCAGCCGCCACGCGCCCAGGTCCCGGCCCCAGTCGACGAGCGTGTCGAAGGGAAGCAGCGGGGTGCGCAGGGCGAAGAAGCCGGAGGCGGCGTGGGTGGCGGACTTCGAGGGCGGGCGCGAGTTGTTCGTGGACATGGGCGGCTGGGGAGTGAGCGTCACCCGAGGAGAGGCCCTGGAGCATCAGGAGTAGCGGACGCACAAAAGGCCGGAAGGATGGCGCGTGCCACCCCTCCGGCCCCGGGCACGACCGCGTGCGATGACATCACGGTGTCATCGCGGCCGAGCAGGACTCAGTTGGCCTGTTCGTGCGTGTAGTCGCAGCAGTTGTTCGACAGCCACACGATGGTACCGCCCACGACCTGGTCGAGCGCGTCCACCTGCGAGTCGTTCAGCTCACGCAGCGTCTCCTTCTTCAGCGACAGCTTCAGCTTCAGCGACTTGGAGTCCTGCTTCTTGGGGTTGGTCATGACGCCTCCGGGTGAGGTGAAACCACGGTGGGCCCTGGAGTGCACCGGTGGCCCTTCCTCCGTGGGAGGCCGACGATAAAGGGGCGCCGCACGGTTTGAAAACAAGCCGTGCGCTCAATCTGCTTCAGCCGGGCTCGCGTTGAGCGAAAGGCTCTCGGAGAGAAGTTCGTAGCACTCCCAGCGCGTGGCGGCATCCGGGGCCTGATCCAGGAAGACGAGCTCCTGGGTGCCGTAGCGATGAGCGAGGGCCTCGAGCTGCTCGCGGCACTGCCGCGGGTCTCCGATGACTGGGGCGATGTCGCCGGGCTTGATGCCGGAAGCCCCCGCCCGCCGCCGCGCCTCCGCCTCCGTCGGCGCGCACAGGCCTGTCACCGCGACGATGGCCTCGGGCCGGGGCTGCTCGGGCCGGGGACAGAACTCGGAGCGGTAGATGTCCAGGACGCTGGGGTCATCCCGGCTGGACAGGTGCGCCAGCGAATGGCCGTAGCAGGTGCCGTGCAGGGCCGCCAGGCGCGCCGTCACGGGCCGCGCCGCGCCCAGGAGCCAGACGGGAGGCGCGCCCGGCGGGTGGAAGCCGCCGAGTGGAGAGTCGCCCCGGAGCAGCTCCAGCAGCTGCACCACGCGCCGCGGGTACTCCTCGCTGACCTCCGCGAGGGAACGCGTGTCGCAGCGCATGGCCTCCATGACGGACGGCTCGGCGCCTCCCGCGGCCACGCCCAGGTCGATGCGCCCCGGGAAGAACGTCTCCATCAATCGGAACGCCTTCGCCACCCGCATGGGGCTGTGCAGCTTCAGCAGGATGCCCGCGACGCCCACGCGAATGCGCTCCGTGCTGCCGGCGATGAGCGGCGCCAGCATGTCCGGCGCGTGGTGGGCGGCGCTGGGCTCATGGTGCTCGGCCAGCCAGTACCGCGAGAAGCCCAGGGCCTCCGCGTGCTGGGCCAGCTCCACCGACTCGTAGAGGGCCTCACGGGGCGTGGCGCCCGCGCGGAGGGAACAGAAGTCGAGGATGCCCAGCCGCATGGCTCAGGCCTCCGTCTTCGCGAGCGGTCGCGGCCGGAGGGACATGAGGAGGCACTCGTCCCAGTCCGGCTCGTGGCCGGTGGCCCCCGCCAGCAGCGCGAGCGCGATGCCCGCGGCGCCGAACTGGAGGTTGTCGTCGGGCCGATCCGGCTTCTGCTCGAAGCAGTAACCCCCGGGGCCCTGCCCGGGCTGGCGCAGCGACAGGGTGTGCTCGAACCAGCGCACCGCGGCCTCCTCGAAGATGGGGCGCTCCGTCGCGTGGAAGAGGCGCAGGAACAGCAGGGCCGTGCCGGCCGTGCCGCAGCACAGGTTCGCGCTGCGCCTGGGCACGAAGGGCGGCCGCTCCAGCCCCTCTCGCGCCACGGCTTCCGCCCACGCGAGCGCGCGGTCCTGCCAGCCCGCGTGTCCCCACGCTCGCGCCGCCCACCACAGCACGGCGGTGATGCCGGGTGTGCCCACGCACCAGCTGAAGCGTGCGTCCACGACGGGCGTGTCGCCGTGCAGGTAGTGGGGAAAGCCCGGGCGCTCGCCGGAGCCTACGAGGCTCGCCATCCACGCGAAGCCGCCCTCGAGCAGCGCCCCTACCCGCTCCCGCGCGATGCCGTGCGCATGGAGCGCGCCCAGGAGGGCCAGCCCGCCCGGCATGCCGTGCGCCACGCCCAGCGTGTACACGCCCCGGGGGAACGCCTGGGGGTCGCCATAGAGGCGCACGGAGTTGGGAGGCATGGGCCAGCGGAGGCCCTGCGCGGTGGGCTCGGCGGTCTCCGCCAGGACGGTCACCATGCGCTCCAGCAGCCCGGGCGTGGACGGGTGGTGCATGCGCGTGAGCGCGTACAGCCCCATTCCCCCCAGCCCGGCGCGCAGGTCGCAGGGGTGGGGCCACGGGCGCAGCTCCAGTTCCCGGGCAATCGCCTCGTCCACCGGTCCGCACACCTCCTCCACGTCCAGGTCGGGGTGGCGCGCGGACAGATGGGCGGCCACCCAGCCCAACCCGGCCAGGCCTCCGTGGAGACCGACCTTCGTCTGCTCGGCGCGAAGGAAACCTTCCGCGGAGAGCCGCAGGTGCTCTCCCACCAGGTCGAGATGGTCGGTGTCCAGCGCCCGGCCCGCGGCCTCGAAGAAGAGGGCCAGCCCCGCGTGTCCCTTCGAGAGGTCCGGCGGTCTGCGCACGAGCGGCGCGCCAGCCATGTCCTGGAGGATGGCCTCGGCCGCCTCCAGGGCGCGGGCCCGCGTGGTGCCGGAGAGCACGGGCTTCCAGGTGTTGCTCAAGGATGTCGCTCCTCGGTGGAGGCCCCGGGCCTGCGCTCGCGGCGGGGCCGCGCGAAAGCCGCGCATTCTTCCCGGCCTCCCGGGCCCGTACAACGGGCCCTCCGTGCACCGCGCGCCCCCGGGGAAGGTGTGCCGGGCGGGGCCGCGGGCTACAGTCCGCGAGGACGGCGCACCTTCAGGACCGCAGGGTGGAGAAGCACGTGACGGGGAGTCGCAGGGCATGGGCATGGGTCACCACGGGTGTGATGCTCCTGGGGCCGGGCGGCGCGCTGGCGACGCCTCCCGGAGAGGCGCAGGAGCCGGCGCGGGTGCTGACGGCGCCCCGGCCGCTCCTGGGCGTCGTGGTGGCCAGCCAGGTGCTGGACGTCGTCTCCGAGGTGGAGGGACGGCTGAGTGAGGTGAAGGCGCGCCTGGGAGACCGGGTGGAGGCGGGCCAGGTGCTGGCCACGCTGGATCCGGAGCCGCTGAAGCTGGAGCTGAGCGCGCGCCAGGCCAACGCCCGGGCCGCGGAGGCCGAGCACGAGCGGGCGTCCCTCCTGCTCACCCAGGCGAAGCAGAAGTTGCAGCGTGAGCAGCGCATCCGCGCGTACTCGGCAGCCGAAGCCCTGGAAGCGGCGGAGAGCACCGTGGCGCTGGCGGAGGCCGACCGCACGTTGGCCCAGGCCCGCCTGTCGGAGGCGCGGACGCGGCTGGCCCAGGCCGAGCGCGACGTGGCCCAGGCGCGCATCCGCGCCCCCTTCACCGGCATCATCACGGAGCAGTACCTCACGCCGGGCATGCGCGTGGGCCGCGCCACGCCGCTCCTGCGGGTGGTGAGCGACGACCTGCGGCTGCGCTTCGCCGTCCCGGAGACGCTCGCCCCCTCCGTGCGCCCTGGCTTGCCCGTGCGGGTGCGCCTGGCCGCGGTGGACGCGGAGCTGGTGGGCACGGTGGAGCGCGTCGCCCCGGAGGTGGATCCGGCCTCGCGGCACCAGAAGGCGGAGGCCGTGCTCACCGTCCCGGACGCGCTGCGCGCCCGGCTCTCCAGCGGCCTGCTGGCGGAGGTGTTCCTCCAACCTCCCGCCGAGACGCGGACGCGCGGCACCCAACGCTGAAGCGCCGGGCCTTCAGCGCTCCAGCCACTTGCCGCCGATGTGCGGACGCGCGGCACCCAGCGCTGAGGCGCCGGACCTTCAGCGCTCGGGCCCGCGCTCCAGCACCAGCCGGCCCCGCTCGAAGCGCGCCACGTCGCCGGGCTTCCAGTCCACCACCTCGGTGGCCGCGCCGCGCCGTGACAGGTGCTCGCGCACCCGCGCGTTGCAGACCGCCTCGGAGGGCTCGCCGTCACCCCACCCCACATCGGTGATGGGGCGGCCCACGCCCTCGAAGCCGTTGGCGTAGGGCAGGAAGTAGCGCGCCCCGGCGAGCGCGCACAGCTCCGCCACGCCCTCGGGGCCGGCCGTGGAGCTGCGCAGTCGCCCGGCCTGGTGGTCCTCGTGGAGCCCGCGCAGCCGCGCCCAGGGCAGCGCGGCCCAGTAGTGGCTCAGGCCCCCGAAGAACGGAGCGAGGAACTCCCGCTGGCACGCCAGAACCACGTCCACCGGCCCGTGCGCCTCGCGCGAGCGCGCCACCACCTCCGCCATGCGGCCCGCCGGATCATCCCCGGAGTCCACCAGCACCAGGCACGAGAAGTCCCCGGTGTCGAAGCGGTAGCAGTTGCCCCAGCTGCGCAGGCCCTCCGGGAGCGGCGGCCCGTCCGGCGCGGGCTGCTCGCCGTGGAAGGGCAACACGTCCACCCGCACGTCGCCCACGCGCAGGGACTCGCCCCAGGCCAGAGCCTGGACGGCCTGCCCGCATGCGCCCAGCACGAGGGAGAAGTCCTGCGGGGTGAGCAGGTTGACGCGGGGCACGCGAGGCACGAGCACCGGGGTGTCCCGCCGCGGCAGGTGGGCCAGCAGCGAAGGCACATGCCAGTGGTCCGTGTGGCCGTGGGTGATGGCCACCGCGCCCAAAGCCTCCGGGGCCAGGTTGCCCGGCACCGAGCCCATGTGCGGCAGCCGGCGCTGGAGCGGAATGGGGTCCACCAGCACCGACGTCGTCCGCGAGCACACGAGCAGGCTGGCGTGCTCGCGGCGGTAGAGGCCCGGTCCGGACGGCTCCGGCCAGGGCGCCTCGGGAGGGCCAGCGCGAAAGAGCGCGGCCTCGAAGTCCTCCGCGTCGAAGGGCCAGGCCGCGCGCACCTCGTCCAGGGTGTCCGCGCGCGCGACCGCACGCAGGAAGTCCGCGACGACGGGCACGGCCTCCGGC